>JBFIUJ010000155.1:0-7101 GCA_041607595.1 Gemmatimonadales bacterium
CCAATCGTCCCACAGCCGGTGCAGGGATTCGCCCGCCTCGGTCGTACCCAGCTCCAGCAGCGCCTCGGCCCCCCCCGCCTCCAGCAGCAACGATGCGTCGCGGCTCGCCTGCCACCGCGGCCCGAAGACCACCGGGATCCGCCACGCCGCCGGCTCCAGCACGGAGTGCAGGCCCGACCGCCCGAACCCACCCCCCACGTAGGCCATGGTCCCGGCGCCATAGAGCGTCGCCAGGATGCCGACCCGGTCCACCAGGAGCAGCGGCACCGGCTCCCGGGCCGCGCTCAGGCGGACCGGGCGGGGCAGGCCGTTGCGCTGGGCCCGCCGCTCGACGGCGGCGAGGTGGGGCTCGGTGGGCTCGTGGGGCACCAGGATGAGGCGGGCCTCCGGCCGATGCACGTGGAGCCGGGCGAAGGCGTCCAGCAGGACCTCCTCGTCCTCCGCCCAGGTGGACCCCGCGACCAGGGTGGGCGCGCCCCCGTTCCGGCCATACCGGAGGAGGGGATCGTCCGGCGAGATGCCTTCGAGCCGCTCGAGCACGCTGTCGCACCGAGGATCGCCCGTGACCTCCACCGCCTCCGGCGCGACGCCGAGCCGCTGGAGCCGCTCTCCGTCCGCCCGGGCGATGGCGCCCGCTCGGCGCACGCTGGCATAGCCCGGGGCGAGCAGCACGCGCGTCGGCCAGCGCAGCCGGCCGCTGCCCGAGCTCACCGTGGCCGCGACGAGCACGACGGGCACGCCGGCCGCCGCGGCGCGCGTCGCCAGCTCGGGCCAGAGGTCGAGCTTGGTGAACACCAGCACGTCCGGGCGGAGCAGCCGCAGCAGGGCGCTCGCCGCTCCGGGAAGGTCGTACGGGAGGTAGTCCGCGAAGTCCACCGGGAGGCGCCTGGCGAGCCGCTCGGCGGACGGGCTGAAGTGGGTGTAGACGAAGTGCCACTCCGGATGCCTGGCGCGGAGGCGGGCCAATACGCTCTCGGCCTGGAGTCCCTCCCCCACGGATGGGGCGTGGAGCCAAACCAGGCGCCGCCCCGGATCCCGGTGCCCCTCGGCCCATGCCCGGAACCGATCCACCACGCCGGCGCGGGCCCGGTGGCCCCGGGCCAGCTTCGGATGCACCGCGGCCACGAGCGGCAGCAGCAGTCGACCCACCCGCATCGCGGCCCGGTAGGTGAGGGAGGTGGACGGCATAGGCGGGGGAATGTCCCTCGGGCCCGCGGAATCGGCAAGGGCGCCGGCTGCGGTCTTGCGCCGCGGCTCGAAGCGACCTAAAGTGCTGAGGTCCGCGCCCGATGTTCCACCCCAGCCAAGGAGGTGATCCATTGTCTAGTGAGCGAAGCATCCGCTCGAGTTGGGCAACCGATCGCCTGACACAGGCCTGAAGAGCGCCAGCCGGACGATCGGCTCGAGCGCGATGTCTGCGTGCGGCCCCCGGAGTGCTCCGGGGGCCGCACCGTATTGCGGTCCCGCTCTCCGACCCCCCTCGCCGAGGCCCGCATGACCCGACCGATGTGGTGGCGTCCGGCCGCGCTGCTGTGCTGCGCCGCGACGCTCGCACTGTGCGCCCCTCCCGCCCACGGGCAGGCGCCTCCGCGGGTGCTGCTGGTGACCGCGCACCCCGACGACGACGCGGCCTTCGCCGGCGCGGTATACCAGGTCACCCACAAGCTGGGCGGGGTGGCCGACCTCGCGCTGGTCACCGACGGCGGCGGCGGCTTCCGCTATGCCACACTGGCCGAGCCGATCTACGGGCTCCGGCTCACCGACTCGACGGTGGCGCGGAATCACCTGCCGGCCATTCGGAAGCGCGAGCTGATGGCGGGTGGGGCGATCGTCGGCCTCCGGAACTACTTCTTCCTCGACCAGCCGGATCTGGGATACACCCAGGACGTCGACTCGGTGTTCCGCGCGGTCTGGGACACGGCGCTGGTGCGGCGGCAGCTGGCCGGCATCATGGACCGCGGCGGGTATGACGTCGTGGTCGGGCTGGTGCCCTATCCCGAGACCCATGCCCACCACAAGGGCGCCACCCTCCTCGCGCTCGCCGCGGCCCAGTCGCTCCCGCCGGGCCGGCGGCCCGTGGTGCTGGCCGGGTTCCCCTGCGCGTTCGACGGCCGGGAGCTCGTGTTCGGCGGGCTCCCCGGCCATCCGCTCAGTCGGGTGAGCGACAGTGGGGCGATCGCTCGGTTCGATCGCCGGCAGAAGCTGGGCCACGACGGGAGGCTCGATTTCCGGATCATCGCCAACTGGGTGATCGCGGAGCACAAGTCCCAGGGGACCATGCAGCTGCTCATGAATCGGGGGGATGTCGAATGCTACTGGTACTTCGACGCCAACGGGGACGCCGGGCGGCGGCGGGTCCGCGACCTGTTTGCGGCCCTGCAAACCGTCCCATAGGTTCCCGGAGGGTATGCCGATCACCTACCGCATCGACGCGCAACGGCGACTGATCGTCGCGACGGCGACGGGCGAGCTCTCGGATGAGGATCTCCACGCCTACGCATTCGCCGTGGCGGACGACCCGGCCAACGCGCCGGACGTTCGGGAGCTGTTCGACCTGCGAGGAGTCAGCGCGGTAGCCGTCACGGCAGACGGCGTGCGACAGGTGGCCCAGACGGTCTCCGAGATCGACGTCGCTGGGAAGCCCTCGAAGCTGGCCATCGTCGCGGTGTCGGCGGTTGCGTTCGGCCTCGCGCGGATGTATCAGGTCCTCCGAAGCGATGCTCCGCGGGACATCCAGGTGTTCGACGACATGAACGAGGCGCTGGCGTGGCTCGGCCCCCCCGCGGCGGGGCCCGAGGCCGAGGCGAGGCCCTCGTGACCTACCACCGCCTGGCCCGCTAGCCGTCCCGTGGCACCCCCCGCAGCCTACTGGCGCCTCACGCGCGCCCCCCGGTACAGCCTCCTCTTCGCGCTGCCCCTCCTCGTGTGCTACGAGCTGCTGGCCCTCGCCCTCTCCGGGGACGCGATGGCGGGCGTCCGCAACGGCGCCGACGTGCTGCTGAAGAGCGTGTTCGTCGGGCTCGGCGGGCGCGCCGGACTCCTGGTCTTCGGGGTGCTCCTGCTGGGTTGGGGGACGGTGCTCGTGACCCGGGACCTGCGGCGGGGCGGCGGACTCCGGCGGGGCGTCTTCACCGGGATGGCGCTCGAGTCGGTGGCCTACGCCCTCGGCTTCGGCGTGGTGGCCAGCGCGCTGACCGGGCTCTTGCTCCAGGGCCTTTCGCTGAGCGCGGGGGCCGCCGGCTTCGATCTCCCGACCCAGATCATGATCTCGCTCGGGGCGGGGCTCTACGAGGAGCTACTGTTCCGGGTGCTGCTGGTGGCGGGGCTGGCGGCGCTGGGTCGGCTCGCCTTCGGGTGGGGACCCTGGGCCGCGGGGATCTTCGCGACGCTGGTGGGGGCGCTGGTGTTCTCCGGCTTTCACTACGTGGGTCCCTACGGCGATCCGTTCCAGATCGGCTCGTTCACCTTCCGGGCGATCGCCGGGGTGCTCTTCAGCGGGCTCTACCTGCTGCGTGGCTTCGGCATCACCGCCTGGACGCACGCCCTCTACGACATCTTTCTGGCCCTGACGCTCTAGCCGCCGCCCGTCTTCCGCGCCACCTTCACCCGATAGACCGAATCCAGCACCTGGCGGAACACGGCCGTCGGTGCCGCTCCCTGCAGGAGGCCGCCCTCGATGTAGAAGGTCGGCGTGCTGGTCGCCCCGGAGCGGGCGGCGCCTTCCGCGTCGGCCCGGACGAGATCGCGCACTTCACCGCGCTGCAGACAGCTGGTGAGCGCCGCCTTGTTCAGGCCGGCGGAATCGGCCAGGGTCAGGAAGAACGCCCCCGGCTCCTTGAGCGGGCTCCACACCTGCTGGTGGCGGAAGAGGAGGTCGTGCACCGGCCAGAATCCGCCCTGGCGCGCGGCACACATCGCGACCTCCGCCGCGGGGACGGCGTTTGGGTGGATCTGGGTGAGGGGGTAGTTGATGAAGACCCACCGGACCTTGCCGGTCTGCACGAATTCCCGCTCCAGCGCCGGGAAGGTCTGCTCCGCGTGGCGCTTGCAGAACGGGCACTGGAAATCCGACATCTCGTACACCACGACCGGCGCGGCCGCGTCCCCCTTGCTCCGCGAGGCGAGGGGGTCCTGCGCACCGGGTGCCGGTGGCCGGGAGAGAGCGAAGAGCAGCGTCACGAGCAGCGGGAATGCGTGGGGCATGGAGGCGAGTCCTCAGTACTTGGGGAGGCGGCGGCCGCTGCGGGCGTCGAGCCGGATCGTGTCGCCCGTGACGGGGAGGTTCCAGTACCACTCCGCGTTTGGGTCGAACGGATCCCACGAGCGGGCGTACACCCACCAGTCGCCGGCCGGGAGCGGTAGGGTGGTGCGCCCGTCGGGTCCGGTGGTGTCGGAGACGGGATCGCGGGCCAGCGAGCGCGCCAGGTCGCGGACCGCGGCTTCGTAGCCGCGGTAGGTGCTATCTTCCCAGCGACGCACCACCGCCCGCAGGCTGTCGCTCCGTCCTACGAAGGCCCTCCGGGCCCGGTCCAGCGCCACCCGCGCGGCCTCGACTCGAGGGACGAGAGCCGCGGAATCGGCCCTCAGGCGCTCGATCCGGGCCGCGTCGCCCGCGGCGTCGGCCCGGAGGGCGACGAGCGAGTCCGCCACGTGGCCCGCCCGCCGGCGGAGCAGGGTGTAGGCGACGAACGGCTCGCGGAATCGCTGAAACAGGGTGTCCAGCGCCCCCGTATGAGGGCGCGGCGTCGCGGCCCGCGCTTCGAACGAGGCGATCACGCTGTCGCGGTCATACGGTAGGAGCGCGATCGCCAGGCCGGCCACGGGCGCCTCCACCGTATCCGCGCCCGGGATCGAGGCGACGATGGTGACCTCGCGCGCGTCGCCACAGGCGAGGAGGCCGACCAGGGCGAACGGAATCCAACGCGGCACGGGAGACTCGCAGGTGGAAACGATGGGATTCGGACGGACGTTGAAAGCTACCGGGGTCGCGACCCTGCTACAACTCGCCGCGTGCGCGGCGATGGCGCAGCAGCCCGTCACCGCCCTCTTCCCCGACCGGCCGACCGGACACGTGACCGACGCCGCCGGCGTGCTGGACGCGGGCTCGGTCCGCGTGGCCGAGTCGCTGGCGGTGCGCCTCCGCGAGGCCACCGGGGCGGAGATCGCAGTCGTCACCCTCACCACCATCGGAGAGCGCGCGCCGGTGGACGTGGCCGTGGCGATCGGGCGGGCCTGGGGCGTCGGTGCCGCGGCCGAAATCGGCGACCCCCGGCGGAACGCGGGCGTCGTCCTGCTGCTGGTCCCGCGCCGGGAGGAGGACCCGAACTCCGGCCACGTCTTCATCGCCACCGGCCAGGGGCTCGAAGGGATCGTGACCGACGCGGCGGCGGGCCGCGTGCGGGACCGGATGCTGCCGGAGCTCCGGGCCAGGCAGTACGGGCCCGGGATCGTGACCGGGGTTCGTGCCTTGGCCGGCCTGGTCGCCCGCGGGTACGGCGTGCAGGATTCGGTCCTGGCCGGAGAAGCGCCGGCGAGCGGAGGGAAGGCCGTGCCCGTGCTCCTGCTCGTGATCGTCCTGCTCGTGGTCGTGGCGATCGCGTTCGCCGCCAGTCGCGCGGCGGCTCCGCTGCAGCGCGGGCGGCGGAGGCGCCCGCGGCGGAGCGGCTGGGGCGGCGGGTTCGGGGGTGGCTTCGGGGGTGGCTTCGGTGGAGGCGGCGGGTTCGGCGGTGGGGGCGGCTTCGGCGGGTTTGGCGGCGGAGGCGGCTTCAGCGGCGGCGGCGCCGGAGGGAGGTTCTGATGCTCGAGGCGGTGCGTTCCCTGGTCGAGCCGGTGGTCGGGGCGCTGCCCCCGAACGCGAGCGCGGTCCTGTACGGCTCCGCGGTGCGGGGCGGCTGGGTCGCCGGGCGGTCCGACGTGAACCTGCTGGTCGTGATGGAGGAGGTCGGACCCGAGGCGCTGCGTTCGCTGAGTGGCGCCCTGGCCGCCTGGCGGAGCGCCGATCTGCCCCCGCCGCTCGTGCTGACACGGACGGAATGGAACGCCGCGGCGGACGCCTTCCCCCTCGAGATGGCGGACATGAAGGACGCCTACGAGGTCCTGCGCGGGACGGATCCCGTGGTGGGGCTCCGCGTGGATCCCCGGCACCTGCGGCTCGCGCTCGAGCGCGAGGTCCGCGGCAAGCTGTTCCGCCTGCGCCAGGGCTATCTGGGCCTTGCGGACGATCGGACGGCGCTCGGCCGGCTGGCCCAGTCGAGCATCGGGACGGTGCTGTTCCTGGTCCGGTCCGCGCTGCGGCTGGCCGGGAAGCCGGTGTCGCCGGCCGACGACGACGTGGTCCGGGCCGGGGCAGCCCTGCTGGGACGCTCGCCCGCCGCGCTCACCGGCATCCTCGCGTCCCGCGACGTGAAGGGATGGAGCGTCCCGGCCTCGGTCTTCGAGGACTACATCGGCGACGTGGAACACCTGGCCCGTTGGGTCGATCACTCTCAGCCCGGAGATCATCCATGAAGCGCTGGTATCGCAGCTCGTTCGGCCTGATCGCCCTCGCCACGCTGCTCGGCGGGTGTGGCTACAACCGTATCCAGGGTCTGGACGAGCAGGTGAACAAGGCCGAGAGCCAGATCAAGGTCCAGCTCCAGCGGCGGGCCGACCTCGTCCCCAATCTGGTGGAGACGGTCAAGGGCTTCGCCAAGCAGGAATCGGACGTCTTCACCGCCGTCGCGGACGCGCGCTCCCGCCTGGCGGGTGCGGTGCAGACCGGCACCCTCTCCCAGATGGCGGAGGCCAACCAGGCGCTCAACGCCCCGCTCGGACGGCTGCTGGCGCTGGCCGAGGCCTATCCCGAGCTCAAGTCGAACGCCAACTTCCTCCAGCTGCAGGACCAGCTGGAGGGGACCGAGAACCGGATCTCCGTCGCGCGGCAGGACTACAACTCCGCGGTCGAGGAGCACAACGGCTTCATCCGCCGGTTCCCCTACAACCTGACGGCCAAGATGTTCGGGCAGAGCAAGGCCCGGGACTACTTCGAGCTCACCACCCCGGCCGCGGCCGAGGTGCCTCAGGTCAAGTTCTGATCACCCCGAACGCGAGGACCCCCTCCGG
>JBFIUJ010000156.1:0-7083 GCA_041607595.1 Gemmatimonadales bacterium
CTTTCGCCTTTCGCCTTTCGCCGTTTCTCTCACGAACCTCCCGACGTCGAACTTCTTCTCCGCCGCCTTCAGCGACATGTAGCGCACCGTGCCGAACACTGGTCGGCGGTAGAACGGGCGGTCGAACTTCCCGAAGATCCAGTGGATGCCGCCGTAGCTGTTCGGGTCCCGGCCATCGAGGGAGTACTTGTTGTTCAGGTCTTCCAGGATGCGGAGCGCCCGCCGGTAGTCGCCGGTCCAGCCGAGGACGGACTTTCCCCACAGCATGCGCAGGTAGTTGTGCATGGTTCCCCGCTCGAGGTACCAGCGCTGCGCGGCGTTCCAGAGCGGGCTCTCGGTCTCGGCGCGCTCGAGCTGGGCCGCCGAGTAGCGCTCGGCCCGGGGGTCGTCCTGGTGGTCCTCCAGCTCCCGGCGGGCCCAGTCCGGGATCGCCGAGACGGTCCGGTGCCGGCGGTCGCGATGCACGAAGTTGTGGGCCAGCTCCCGCCAGACGAGCGCCTCGTCCTGGAACTTGTCGTACTGCTTCGCCGGGCCCGCCGCTCGGCAGCGGAGCAGGGCCTCGTGGATGGCGATGTTGCCGAAGTGGAGGTAGGGGCTGAGCCCGCTCGTGGCCTCGGGGTCGTTCGGGTCGTTGCGGGCCTCGGCGTAGCGGCGCAGGCCGCCCACGGTGAAGGCCTCGAGCCTCTCCCGAGCGGCGCGCATGCCCCCCCGGATGTCGGGCGCCGGAGGCACGGAGTGGTCCACGTCGCATTGGGCCACGAGCTCGGCGATGGCGGTGCCCGAGGAATCGCGGTCCCCCGGTCGGGCCGGCACGGTGGGATCGAACGGGAACTCGACGGCCCGCCGGACGGCGGGCTCCGCGTTCCCGACCGGATGGAGGAAATGCGGGAGCGCCTCGTGGAGCCGCGGGCGGATCGAGCGGGCGGTGCTGAACGCGCGGTCGAAGTACGCCATGGGGACGACGGTACACGAGTCCACGGCGACGACCGGGGTCTCCACCTTCTCCCGCAGGCGCTTGGTCTGCCGGGGCACGATGAAGGTCGGGTAGTAATCGGTCACCACCACGGCGGCCCGCTCCGCCAGCGCGACGAGCGGCGACCGGCGCCGGGCGCGGCCGTCGGATTCCCGCTCCAGATAGAAGGCGTAGGGAATGCCGCGGGCCGCGAAGTCCTGGTAGAGGTCCGCCACCGACTCGAGGATGAAGGTGTGGATCCGGTCGTTGGCCCACGGATAGTCGGGCCGGAGGCCGTGGTAGACGGCGACCGGCAGACCCAGGGCGTTGGCCTGCTCCACCGCGAAGTTGAGCGCGAAGTTGTCCCGGGAGCGGTGGGTGGTCTGCATCCAGTAGAGCACGTAGTCGCCAGGGCGGGGACGCCCTTCCTTCGGCGCGTGGATTCGCGCGTCGTACCCGCTCACGCCGGCCTCCCGACGAGTCGGAGGCGCGCTCGGAGCTCAGCGAGCTCCGAGATCACCTCCGCGCCGGCCCGCTCGAAGGTCTCCCGGAGCGCAATCGCCCCCGGCCCGCCCAGGAGGAGCGGCACGTCTTTCCGGAGGCGGTCCCGCAGGGCGGCGACCTCCCGGGTCAGCGCCGGCCCGTCCTCCACGAGCACGACGCCCAGGGCGACCGCCTGCGCGCCGGTGCGCTCGGCCGCTTCCGCGAGCTCGGCGGCCGGCAGGTCAGCGCCGAGGTAGGTGACCCGCCAACCGTCTCCGGCGGCGGTGGCCGCGGCGAGGAGGGCGCCCAGCTCGTGGCGCTCCCCGGCAGGCGTCGCGGCGAGGAGCCGGGGAGCGGCGCCGGCGCCCTCCACCCGCTCGAGCATGCGGCCGAGCGTGCGCCGCATGACCACGGTGGCCTGGTGCTCTTGGGCCGGAGAGAGTCGCCCGGCACGCCATTCGTCGCCGATCCGGCGGAGCAGCGGTGCCGCAACCCGCTCCAGGAAGCCATGGACGCCCAGGCGGAGTCCGGCCCGCTCGAGCGTCGCCTGGAGGGCGTCGGCGTCGAAGCCAAGGACGGAGGCCAGGGCCGCTGCCACGGCGTCGTCCGGTCCTTCGCCGACCGGTGCTGCGGGTGTGAGGTCTCCACCGGTCCGGGTGGGCGGAAGGGCGAGTCCCTCTGCCGCGAGGGCCTGGAGCTGGGCCCGGTCGAGCCGGGCGAGCTGGGAGATGCCGTGCCCTCCGCCGACGAGCCGACCCAGCAGGGCGAGGCGCTCGAGGTCCAGGTCGGAGTAGAGGCGCTGTCCTCCGGCGGACCGGCCGGGGGTGACCACCCGGTAGCGGCGCTCCCAGGCGCGGAGCACATGGGGGCTCAGTCCGGTCCGGCGGGCCGCCACCCGGATCGGGTGCAGAAGTCGGGTGGAACTCTGGGGCTGGGTCACGGGTAAGAAGCCCATGTGGTCGAGGTTTTGTCTAAGTATTGTACAATACTAGTCTGACTATGCCTCGCCCGCAAGTGGCCCAAACTCAACCCGCAGGGAGGTTTAGCAATGAAGTCCATCAAGCTCCTCGCCCTCGCCGCCGCGCTCGCGATCCCGGTTGGACTGGGCGCCTGCAGCGACGACGACCCCATGTCGCCGGCCTCGCAGTCCCGCGTCCGGGTGCTCCACGCCTCGCCAGACGCGCCTCCGGTGGACGTGCTGGTGGACGGTCAGGTGGTCCTCCAGAACGTGGCCTACCAGGCGTTCTCGGACTACCTCGACGTGCCGGCCGGCGCCCGCAACTTCCAGGTGCGGGTCACTGGAACCACGACCACGGTGATCGACGTGACGCCCACCCTGAGCGACGGTCAGGACTACACGGTGATCGCGAAGGGCCTGGTGAGCTCGATCGGCGTCCTGCTGCTGGAGGATGACAACACGCCGCCGGCCGCCGGCAACGTGAAGGTCCGCTTGGTGCACGGGGCGCCCGGCGCTCCCGTGGTGGACATCTACGTGACCGCGCCGGGGGCGAACCTCGCGACCGCGAATCCGACCCTCACCGGCGTGCCCTTCGAGGGCGTCTCGCCCTACCTGAGCGTGCCGGCCGGTGACTACCAGGTGCGGATCACGCCGACCACCACGAAGACGGTGGCCATCGACTCCGGGCCGCTCACCCTCGCGGCGGGCCAGATCCGGACGGCGATCGCGGTGGACAATGCGGGTGGTGGCGGGCCTTTCGGGGCGGTCCTACTGCCGGACCTGAACTAGGGTCCAGCCCTCTAGCTCCGACCGTCGCCGCGGGGGCCTTCCAGGCTCCCGCGGCGATGCGTTGCCTCCCAGGCGGTGACCGGGAACGAAATCGGAGGCCCTGGGGTATGGGGAGGCACCCACAGGAGGAACGACCGGTGTCCTCACCGCCCGACAACGACCTCCAACCCGGCCGCCCCGATCAGGCTCGGATCCTCGTCGTGGACGACGAGCCCGCCGTCCGGCGGGCCCTGACCCGCGGCCTGGAGCGGCGGGGGTTCCGCGTGTCCTCGGCGGACGGCAGAATGGCGCTTGCGGCGGCCGCCCTCGACGCCCCCGACCTGATCCTGCTCGACGTACAGCTTCCGGACGCCAAGGGTCCGACCCTCTACCTGAGACTGGTTGCGCGGTGGCCCCACCTCAGGCGCCGGGTGATCCTGATGAGCAGTCGCCCCTACCTCACCGGCACGGACATCCCCGCCGAGGTGTCCTCCCTCCAACTCTTGCCCAAGCCTTTCGACTTGGACATGCTCTACGACCTGGTGGACCAGGTCCTGCACGAGCCCGCCGGCCCATAGGCTCGGCGGCGCCAGTTGGCGCCGTACGAAAGCTCGACGGCCGCCGGCCGCCCCACCTGGCCAGAAGTCACGGCGGGCGCCGCCCGCCCCCCTGTAGATTTGCCAGCCGCCGCCCCCCAGCGGCGGCACTGGATATCCGTTCCCTACTCGACGAACAGCCGAACAGGCGTGCATCCACCTGCACGCGCCGCGAATCTCCGAGGCCCCGATGCGCCGACACCTCGCCGCCACAGCCACCTCTCTGCTGTTGGCCCTCCTACTGGGCTCCTGCCAGGCCGAGCCGCTCGACCCGGGCGGGGGCGACCCCGGTCCCGGGCCCGATCCGTCGCCCGCCACGGCCCGCTGGTCCGACCCCGCGACCTGGCCGGACGGCAGGGTGCCCGAGGCCGGGGCGGCCGTGGTGGTGCCGGGCGGCAAGGCCGTGGTGCTCGACGTGAGCCCGCCCGCCCTCGCCAGCCTCATGGTGGAAGGGACGCTCTCGTTCGAGGACCGCGACCTCCAGCTCACGGCCGGTTGGATCGTGGTGAACGGGGTCTTTCGGGTGGGAACGGAGTCCCGGCCGTTCACCAAGAAGGCGGTGATCACGCTGACCGGCACCGCGGCTGGGGGCGACATCGGGGGCATGGGCAATCGCGTGCTGGGCGTCAACGGAGGGGGGACGCTCGACCTGCACGGCGAGCGGCGGGTGAGCTGGACCCGGCTCGACGCGACGGCCGCCATGGGGGCGACCCAGCTCACCCTGGAGCGCGCGGTGGATTGGCGCGCCGGGGACCGGATCGTGCTGGCCTCGACCGACTTCGACCCCCTCCGCGCCGAGCTGGTGACGGTCACCTCGGTGAGCCAGCGCTCGGTGGGGATCGACCGGCCTCTCGCCTACCAGCACTACGGCCAGCGCCAGTCCTACGGGGGGCGGACGGTGGACGAGCGGGGCGAGGTCGGGCTCCTCACCCGGAACATCGTGATCCAGGGCGGCGACACGGTCGGAGGCTTCGGCGGCCACATCATGGTGCACCAGGGAGGGACGGCGCGGGTCGAGGGCGTGGAGCTCTACCAGATGGGGCAGCGGCGGCTCCTCGCCCGCTACCCGATGCACTGGCACATGGCGGGGCCGGTGGACGGGCAGTACTTCCGGAACAGCAGCGTATGGCGGAGCTTCAACCGCTGCGTGACGGTGCACGGCACCGACAACGCCCTGGTGGAGGACAACGTCTGCTACGACCACCAGGGCCACGGCTACTTCCTGGAGGACGGGGCCGAGAGCGGCAACACCATCCAGGGCAACCTGGGGCTCGTGTCCCGGGCGCCCTCCGCCGCGGAGGCGCTGCTCCCCTCCGATACCAGGGCGGCGACCTACTGGATCACCAACCCGGACAACGTCATCAAGAACAACGTGGCGGCCGGCTCCCGCGGCTTCGGCTTCTGGTTCGCGCTCCCCGCGAGCCCGACCGGGCTCTCCACCGGCCAGCCCGACCTCCCCCGCCGCACCCCACTCCGCGAGTTCTCGGGCAACGTGGCCCACTCCAACACCCGGGCCGGCCTCCAGGTGGACGACGGCCCCCTGCCGGACGGCACCACCGAGACGGCCTCCTACGCCCCGCGCCAGGTGCCGGGCTCGAGCTCGCCGGCCGTGGTTGCCGTCTTCCAGGACTTCGTGGCGTGGAAGCACACCGGGCGCGCGGTGTGGCTCCGGGGGCGGGACATGCGGCTCCGGGGGGCGATCCTGGCCGACAACGGGATCGGCGCGACCTTCGCCTCCTCGGAGACCTTCCTGGAGGACGCCCTCTTCGTGGGCGAGACGGCGAACACGGCGCAGCCGTTCTCGGCCAACACGCCGCTCCGGGGGTACGAGTTCTACGACGGCCGGGTCGGCGCCTCCGGGGTCACCTTCGTGAACTACACCAAGCCCGGCTCCATCCCGTCGGGGGCGCTGGGCTTCCTCCGGAACAACGGCTTCTCGGTCAGCACCGGCAACTACGCGGACGGCCTCCAGTTCGTGAACGCCAACCCCGTGTTCCTGGAGAACCCCAACCCGGACCGGGACGGGGACAAGGCGGCGGTGTTCCTCGACCAGACGGGATCGGTCACCGGCACGCCGGGCGCGTACGTCGCGGCGAACAACCCGATCCTGGTCACGGGCGCCTGCGCCTACCGGTCGGAGTGGAACGCGCACGTCTGCCCGCACCGGTTCGTGGGGCTCAACATCCGGAGCGAAGGGGCCGAGACGGTGGGCCCGCTCACCGTGACGCGGGACGACGGGGCGAGCACTCGGCTCGTGGGGGTGCCCAACAACCCGAGGTCCGCCACGCTCAGCCTGATCCCCGCCCGAGGCTACACCATCCGGTTCGAGGCCCAGGTGCCCGACTCGACCCGGCTCTCCTTCAGCCGCACGGCGGTGGGGGAGGGGGCGCGGATCACACTGCAGTACCCGAGCGCCAACCCGAGGGTGATCCGCGACTTCAGCTCGTCACAGACCCTGACCGCCGCCGCCACCCTGCCGGAGCTCGAGGCGAGCAACGGCGAGAAGTACTTCTACGACGCCTCGGCCGGCATGCTGCACCTGAAGGCCGTGACCCAGTCCGGTCGAGACTACGCGAACCTGCTGGTGCTGAGGCAGTAGAGCCGGGGAACAGGGAAACGGGAGAACGGGAGAACAGGGGAACGGGGGAACTGGGGAACGGGGGAAACAGGGAAGAGCGAAAGGGGAAAAGGGAAAGGCGAAAGGCGAAAGGGCCCTTCCGCCCACCCCCACCGGGGTCGTCACGGCATGAGCGCCCGGCCTCGCGTCGCTTCAGCGACATTGCCGAGCAGCGACCGAGGGTCCCTCGGGAGCGCGTTAGCGCGACCCGGACCCGAGGGAGTCCTTGAGGGTGGCTTTAGCCACGCCGGCGCCGGGGGCCGGCCCTCTCCGGCGTGCCCCCGTTCTCCTATTTCCCTGTTCCCCCGTTCCCCCGTAGTTCAGTGCTCGTGCTTCGGCCGAGGGAGCGAGTCCGCCGGCGGGGCGCCGACCGGGGAGCCGCCCATGGCCGCGATCCCGCCCATGTGGTGCCCCATCTCCATCCACTCCTCCTCGGTCATCACGTTCCGGGTGGTGTCTTGGAACTCGGCCAGCGCCTCGTAGATCACGGCCCGCTTCCGGTCCCGCGGCACGTGGTCGCTCACCAGGATGTCCGAGATGATGTCGTGCATCATGTGCAGGTTATCGAAGATCGCGGCCGCGCGCGGGTGGCGCTTGGTGAACTCTGGCGCCACCGTGGGCGTCATGGGCATGGCGACCGGATAGCCCTCGGGCGCCGACGCCACCATCTGGAAGAAGCGATCCACCGCGGCCCGGATCCCCGCGCGGC
>JBFIUJ010000157.1:0-7043 GCA_041607595.1 Gemmatimonadales bacterium
CCGGCCACCGAGCCCGCCGTGCCGATCAAGGCACCTCCCAAGAAGCCGGTCACCACGCCCGCGCCGGTGGCGCGGCCCGACCGGCCGCGCGAACCGACCCCGCGGACCACGCCGGACGCCCAGCCGGCGCCCGGTGAGGCCCCCAGCACGGGGACCGACGCGGTGACGGTGCGGACGCCCGGGCTCGAGTTCCCGTATCCGGAGTATCTGCGGAACGTGGTGGCCCAGGTCTACCGGCGGTGGGACCGTCCGGGGGGCAACGTCGCGCTCCAGGCGGAGGTATTCTTCTTCATTCAACGAGATGGGACGGTGCGTGGCATGCGATTCGTGAGCTCTTCCGGCAACTTCTCGTTCGACCTCGGCGCCCAAGGGGCGATCGAGGCCTCGGGCAACGCTCGGGCCTTCGGCCCCCTGCCCGACGGCTACGAGGCGGATGTCCTGCCGGTGAGCTTCTTCTTCACGCCGAGGACCGGTCGGTGAAGGGCCCGCTCCTGACGGCGGTGATCGGCCTCGCGCTGGTGAGCGGGGTCGAGGGGCAGGACACGACCTCGGTGGACCGCGGGGTCCGAGTCGGCATCACGTACTCGCCAGGCGTGCGTCCCCGGATCGTGATGCTGCCCGGTCCGGGCCTGGACTCGGTGCGTGCGGTGTTGCACCGTGACCTCGATCACAGCGACCGCTTCGAGATGCTGTTACTGACGGGGGAGGCCGGACCCACGAACGGCGAGCTCAACTACGCCCTCTACCGGGCGCTGGGAGCGGCCTTCGGGGTGGACGTCAGCGCGGCCGGCGAGGCCGTCAACGTGCGGCTCCACGATCTCGTGGGGGGCCGGATCCGCAACCAGCTCACCCTGCCGCTGCCTTCCTTGGACGACCCCGATGCCCGGATGGCGATCCACCGCGCGGCGGACGAGGTGGTGCGCTGGGTCACCGGCACCCCCGGCATCGCGGCGAGCCGACTGCTGTTCGTCAGCGGGCGGCGGGTCTATCGGGTGGACGCCGACGGGGCCGACCTCACCCCGGTGACCCCCGAGGACGAGACGGCCCTCTCGCCGGCGTGGGCCCCGGATGGGCAGCGGATGGTCTACACCCGATTCGGGGAGGGGACGGGCGAGCTGATCGTCCAGACGCTGACCACGGGCGCCCGCCTCACGGTTCCCACGACGGGGTCCGGGCTCAACTATGCCGCGTCGTTCGCCGCCGACGGGCGGAGCCTCGCCTTCACCCGCACCGCCGAGGGGGGGACCGAGATCTACAGCGCCAACGTGGCCGAGCTCTGCTGCGTGCGCCGCTTGACCGTGGGACGCTTTGCGGATAACCTATCCCCCACGTATTCTCCGGACGGCCGTCGATTGGCCTTCGTGTCCACCCGCGCCGGGCCCGCCCAGATCTACGTCATGTCGGCCGACGGGACCGACCAGGAGCTCTTCGCCCCATTCGACTACGGCGTCACCGGCAGCTCCTATGCGCCCGACTGGTCGCCGGATGGTGCGCTGATCACCTTTCACCGCGACGTTGCGGGGAGTCCCCAGATCTTCGTGATGGAGGCCGGCACACGGCGGGTGCGGCAGCTGACCTCCGCCGGACGCAACGAGGATCCCACGTGGGCCCCGGACGGGCGCCACATCGCCTTCATTTCGGACCGGACCGGACGCCGCCAGCTCTGGCTGGTGGACACGGAGTCCGGACGCATTCGGCAGATTCACACGCCGGGCATCGCCCGGCTTCCCGCGTGGTCGCGGCGCTTGAGTGCCGCCGTGACCGGCGCTAACCCCTGACGTGGAGCAATTCAGCATGCGCATTCCTTTGATGATGATCACGGCGGCCTTGGTGGTGGCGGCCTGTGGAGGCCAGCAGGCCGAGCAGCCCGCGCCCCAGCCGGCACCCCCGCCGGTGGACAGCACCGCGATCAAGGAGCGGATGCGGCAGGACTCGATCGCGGCCGCCGAGCGTGCCCGCGCCGAGGCCGAGGCTCGCGCCCGCGCCGAGGCCGAGGCCCGTGCCGCCGCCGAGCGTGCCCGCGCCGCCCTGCGGGCGGAGCTCGCGCTGATGATCAACTTCGAGTTCGACAAGTCCGCCGTCATGCCGGGCGACATGGCGAACCTCGACCGGAAGGCCGCCATCCTGAACGCCAACGCCGGGCTGCGGATCCGGGTCGCGGGCCACGCGGACGAGCGGGGCTCGGACGAGTACAACTTCGCGCTCGGGAACCGGCGCGCCGAGGCAGCCAAGCGCTACCTGGCCAACAAGGGGATCGACGGCTCCCGCATCGAGGTGGTCAGCTTCGGCGAGGAGCGTCCGGTCGATCCGGCCTCCACCGAAGCCGCCTGGGCCAAGAACCGGCGGGCCGAGTTCGAGATCCTCGCCGGCGGTGATGCCCTGGTGGCGCCGCGCTAGCCCGTGCGGCCACTCCTTGGCAGTCTGTGCGTGGCGGTCGCTCTTGGGGGCTGCGCCCTCAAGAGCGACATCCGCCGCGTGGAAGGCGAGTTGGCGCGCATGGAGGCCACCTCGGCGCGGCAGGACTCCGTCGCGGCGGCCCAGCTCGCCGAGATCATCCTGCTCCAACGCCGGGTGATGGACTCGGTCATGGCCACCCGGACGGCGCTCGGCGCCCTGAAGGGCGACTTGGCCGGTGAGCTGTACAGCATCCAGCAGCAGATGGTCCAGGTGCAGGAGCTCACCGGCCAGAGCCAGCGCCGACTCACCGAGCTCCGGACCCAGCTCGAGGCGCGGGGTGAGCAGTTGGAGACGCCGGTCCCGGGCCAGGTGGCGCGGGACACCGCGCGTGGGCCGGTTCCCGCCGGGAGCCCGTCGGCCGACCAGATGTACGAGGTCAGCCTGCAGCAGCTCCGCCGCGGTAGCCCCGGCACGGCCCGGCTCGGGCTGCGCGAGCTCCTGCGGCTCCATCCCAACCACCCGCGCGCCGCGGACGCCGTCTACTTCATCGGCGAGAGCTTCTCGGCCGAGAACCCGGACTCCGCGACGTACTACTACAACGTCGTGGCGCGGAACTACCCCAGCTCGCCGCGGGCCGGGAGCGCCCTCTACAAGATGGCTCGGCAGCAGGACGACCGCGGCCGGACCCAGGCGGCGATCGAAGGGTATCAGCGGGTGGTCCAGCAGTTCCCCAACTCCGACGAGGCGGCGCTCGCCCGAGAGAGGCTGAAGACGCTCGGGCGCTGAACGGGCGCTCAGACCCGGATCCATGCCTGCCTCCGCCGGAGAAATGCCCTTCCTCGATCATCTCGAGGAACTGCGCGCCCGTCTGCTCAAGTCGATCGGGGCCCTCATCCTGGGATTCGGGGTGGGGGTCTGGCTCGTCCAGCAGCTCGACCTGCTCACGCGACTGAAGGCCCCGATCGCGCCCTACCTGCCGGACGGGAAGCTGACCGTCCTCAGCCCCACCGAGCCCATCATGATCGTGCTGAAGCTGGGGCTCGCGGTGGGCCTGGTCCTGGCCTCGCCGGTGCTGATCTACCAGATCTGGGCCTTCCTCTCGCCGGCCCTCTACCAGCGGGAGCGCAAGGCGGTGATCCCGGCCCTGATCGTGGGGACGGTGTTGTTCCTGGTGGGTGCGGTGCTGGGGTACGTTGTGGTGGTGCCGCAGGCCCTGCGCGTCCTCCTCAGTATCGAGGTCGATGCGATCCAGACGTTGATCACCTATGACAAGTACTTCGGGTTCGTCCTCCAGATCAGCCTCGCGCTCGGGCTCAGCTTCGAGCTGCCGCTGGTGATTGTGCTGCTCGCCTGGCTCGGGGTCGTGACACCCGCCCGCCTCTCCCGCTTCCGCCGGTTCGCGGTCCTGCTCGCCTTGGTCGCGGGCGCCATCCTCTCGCCCGGCGCCGACGTGTTCTCGATGCTGCTGATGACGGCGCCCCTGATCGTCCTCTACGAGGTGGGCTACGTCGGGGCGGTCGTCATCCACCGGCGGCGCCTGCGCCGGACCGTCGCCTCGGCCGTGGTCCTCCTCCTGGTCGCGGCGGGGACGCTCTCGGCCCAGGGCCGCCAGCGCCCGGACACCGCGGCCCGCACCGGGCAACCCATCGATACCGCGACCGCCCGGCGGGTGGGTCTCCCCACCGGGCCCACCCAACGGTTCGCGGCTCCGGACTCGATCGTGAACCTGCTCCTCCGGCGTCCGGGCTACGACGTGACCCGATATCGGGCCGACACCGCCACCGTCGAGGTGCAGGACCGCCGTATGGAGCTGGTGGGCAACGCGATGACCGAGCGCCGGGGGTCGATCCTGGAGGCCGCCTCCATCGACTACCGGGAAGACGACTGCCGACTCGAGGCGGAGGGCGACCCGCGCGCGTTCGAGGGGGGCACCGTGCTCATCGGGGACGTGATCCGCTACAACACCTGCGAACGGCGCGCGGTGGTGCTGGGGGCGCTCACCAACTTCCAGGAGGCCGGCGCCGCGTGGTTCCTCCGGGGCAACGTCTCCCAGGACTCGAGCTCGAGCCGGATCTACGCGGGATCGAGCGAGATCACCAGCTGCGACCTCCCCGAGCCGCACTATCACTTTGCCGCCCGGGAGGTGAAGTGGATCTCGAAGAACGTCCTGGTGGCGCGGCCGGCGGTCCTCTACGTGCGGGACGTCCCCATCCTCTGGCTTCCGTTCATCTTCCAGGACGCCCGCCCGGGTCGCCGCTCCGGCATCCTGATCCCGCAGTTCGGCCTCAACGACATCGTACGGCCCACGCGAACCTACAACCGTCAGGTGACCAACGTCGGCTACTATTGGGCCCCGAGCGACTACTTCGACGTTACCGCCCGGCTGGACTGGTACGCGAACCGCTACACCCAGGTCGGGCTCGGCGTCCAGTACCGCTGGCTGGACCGATTCCTGAACGGCGACATCGCCTTCAACCGCCAGCAGGAGACGGCCGGATCCCGCTCGACCGGCATCCGGTGGAACCACCGCCAGAGCTTCAACCTGGCCACGTCCCTCAACCTGAGTCTCAACTACGCGAGCAACTCCAGGATCGTCGGACGCAACGCCGTCGATCCGCTGCTGAGCACCCAGCAGATCACGAGCTCTGCCAACTTCTCCAAGCGCTACCGCTGGGGCACGCTGACCCTGGGCGGGAATCGCCGACAGAGCCTCTCCGACAACAGCGCGACCACGCAGTTCCCTGCGCTCACCGTGTCGCCCAAGCCGCTGGACCTGGGCTCCGACATCACCTGGTCCCCCGGGCTGAGCTTCACCAACGATCTGGCGTCCCGGACCCCGCTGCCGAGCCTGCTCCTGGCCCGGGCCGACGGGGGCGTCGACACGCTGGCGCAGACCGGGGACAGCCGGACCACCGCGTTCACGTTCAACACCCCGATCCGCATCGGGTCGTTCAACTGGCGGAACGCCATCCGGGTGACCGACCGGGAGGCCACCGGCCGGCAGAGCGTCGAGACGGTGCGGATCGCCGACACCACCACGGCCGATCCGACGGACTCCCTCAGCGTGTCGCGCTACTTCAACGGGGATTTCTCGACCGGGGTGGACTGGGACACGGGGATCAACCTCCCGGTGCTGTTTCGGTCCACCTGGCGGGTCCAGCCGGTGCTGGGGATCGCCAACGCCACGACCGCCGGGCCGTTCGCGCTCCGGAATCGGCGGACCAACGGGGACTGGGTCACCCAGGGGAAGCGCTTCTCCCTGGCTGTGAATGCCTCGCCCACCCTCTTCGGCTTCCTGGGGGGCGTGGGCCCGGTGGCGCGGTTCCGCCATGGAGTGTCCCCCATCCTCGCCTTCAACTACGCCCCGGCCGCCTCGGTCCCCGAAACGTATGCCCGAGCGGTCACCCCCGTCGGGCGTCCCCTCCAGCTGCGCAGCGACCCGGTGATGACGCTGAGCCTGGGGCTCTCCCAGAACTTCGAGGCCAAGCTCAAGCCCAGGACGGCGGCGGATACGGCCGGGCAAACCCCCGCGGCCGACGCTCCGGCCCGGAAGATCCGTCTCCTCGGGATCACGACCTCGTCGCTGGCCTACGATTTCGAGCAGGCCAAGAAGCCCGGTCGCACGGGGTGGACCACGCAATCGATCTCCAACGCGCTCCAGAGCGATCTCCTGCCCGGGTTCAGCCTGAACATCACCCACGACCTGTGGGATGGCCCGGTGGGGTTCGATACGACCGGATTCGATCCGTTTCTCCAGAGCGTGAGCGCGAGCTTCGCCGTGTCCGGCGCCACGTTCCGCTCGCTGCTCTCGGCGGTGGGCCTGCGGAAGGAGGACGAGACCCCGCCCCGCCGGGGCGAGGCGCCCCCTCCTTCGTACATCGCCGAGTCCGGACGCGGCGCTCGGCCCGGCCAGGGCTCCTTCTTCAGCACCGAGCAGGTCCCCACCGGGCTGGGTCGCCGGTTCACCGCGAACTTCAACTTGTCCGTCTCCCGGACCCGCCCGGTTCCGGGCAGCGAGACGCCGACCCCTGACCGCTCCAACCTCGGATTCTCGACCAGCTTCTCGCCGTCGGCGCTCTGGTCGGTCTCCTGGTCCTCCCAGTACAACATCACCGACGACAAGTTCGAATCCCACGTCGTCCGGTTGGAGCGCGATCTCCACGACTGGCGGGCCAGCTTCAACTTCGTCCGGAACGCGAACGGCAACTTCGCCTTCTTCTTCTCCGTGTTCCTGGTGAGCCTGCCGACGGTCAAGTTCGACTACGACCAGACCACCATCGATCGCTAGCACCTGTCCTCTCGCGGGGACGCCCGAAAGTGCCTCGGCCTCTCTCAAGTCGTTGCAGAGCATTGGGTTATGGCTCACGACCCCATGGCACGATCGGTGCCTTGTCGAGGGGTGTCTCCTTGGGAGTGACCCATGCGCACCCTCGCGATTGCCGCCGTCCTCGCCCTGCTCGCCGCCTGCACCCCGCTCGAAACCATCGGTCCGGGCGCGAGCGTACGCCCTCCGCAGCAGTTGAGCTACCTGCTCGATCCCGTCGGAGCCGGGAGCGGCCCAGCCGGCGTCCTCCTCCGCTGGGAGGACGACGGCGATCCCGATCTCCGGGTCTGGCACGTCTAGTCCCGCGGATCGACGTCGGAGG
>JBFIUJ010000158.1:0-7019 GCA_041607595.1 Gemmatimonadales bacterium
GCCTCGCTGCCGCGGCGGGCTCAACTCGCCTTTCGCCGCCGGATCGGATACCTTCCGGCCGGCGATGCGCTCCTCCAGAACCTGAGCCTGCGGGAGAACCTCCTGCTCCCCATCCTGTTCGGCGGGCACTACCCCCGCACGGAGGTCGAGGGTCGCATCGACGTGATTCTGGGTCAGCTCCGGCTGACTCGGGTGGGTCACCGCCGCCCCGCGTGGGTGACCGACGAAGAGCGCCGCCGCGCCGCCCTGGCCCGCGCCCTCGCCCTCGATCCCGAGCTGGTGATCCTGGAGCAGCCGTTCGACGGGCTCACCGACCGCGTCGCCTCCGAGCTGCTCGAGCTGGCCCGGGGGGGCGAGACCAGCGAGGGCGGGCGCCGCACCGTGTTCATCTCGGGCCAGAGCCTGCCCGCCGCCCTCCGCCGCCGAGTCGACATCCAGGTCCGGGTGCAGGCCGGCCAGGCCCAGCCGATCCTCACATGAGCGTCGAGCAACGGCGCACCGACTTCCTGGTCGGGCTGCTCCTCGTGCTTGCCTTCGCCGTCTTGGTGGTGGGCCTGATCTTCACCAAAGGCTGGAACCGGGGCCGGTTCGACGTCTACGCGACGACCACCTCGGCCGAGGACCTGAACGTCGATACCCGGGTCTTCCTCCAAGGGTTCGAGGTGGGCCGAGTGGCGGCCGTGGCGCCGGTGGTGGAGCGCGACTCCGTGTCGCTCCGCTTCGTCGCGCGGCTCCGGCTCCTGACCGAGTATCCGGGCGGCGGGCCGGTCAAGCTGCCGCGGGGCACCGTGGCCGAGATCCGCCCCTCCGGCGCACTGGTGGGCGGCGTGGTCATCGCCCTGGTCCTGCCGGGGCGGTGGGCCGGCGTGGTGGAGCCGGGCGACACCCTGCCCTCGATCCGGCGACTGACCCAGCTCGAGGCGATCGCCCAGGCGGCCGACTCGCTGCGGGACGAGATCACCCTGCTCCTCACCGACACCCGAGACCTGGTGGGGCGCGTAGGGCGCACCGTGGACCTGGCCCACGAGCAGGTGGCCCTGACCGGCCCCGGGCTCCGCGGCACGCTCGACGAGGTGCGGGCGACGCTCGCCCAGCTCCGTCCCGCACTGGCCCGGGCCGACTCGGTCCTCGCGACGACCCACGGGCGCCTGGGCCCGCTGCAGGACTCGATTCTGGTCACCCTCGGGGACGCCCGGCGGCTCGTGCTGGGCCTCGACTCCCTCACCCGCACTGCCCGGGGCATGGCCGACGAGAACCGGGAGGAGATCCGCCACACCATCCGGACGATGTTGACGGTGGGCCTTCGGCTGGACCACTTTCTGGAGCAGGTCAGCCGCCGCCCCCTGCGCATGATCACCGGAGTCCGCCCCCTGCCCCCAGATACGACACCGGAAGCGAGCCCGTGAGATTCCTTCTCCGCCACAGCCCGACCTGGGACCCGACGCCGGTGGCCGATGCGCTCCGGAGCGAAGGGATCGAGACCGAGGTCGCCGAGTCCCTCAGCGACTTCAGCGACGACGGCCGGCCTACCGTCCTCCTGCTGGAGGCGAGCGCCCGCGGGACCGCCACGCCCTCGGCCCTGAGCACCCTCGCGGCCTCGGGCATCGGGGTGGTGGCCCTGGGCGCCCCGGGCGAGGTGGACCCGCCCGAGAGCCTGCGCGCCGATCTCCTGAGCGCCTTCGTCCCGGCGGGCGCCGGGCAGCGCCAGCTCCTCATCGCGCTCCGCTCGGCCTTCCGCGACGGCCAGGTGCGCCGGGACATGGCCCAGGCCCGAGCGGAGATCTCGGCTCGGACCAGCGAGCTCACCGAGCTGACCGAGATCGGGATCAAGCTCACCACCGAGAAGAACTACAACAGCCTGCTCGACCAGATCCTCTTCCAGGCCCGCCGGATCACCCGGTCCGACGCAGGCAGCCTCTACCTGGTGGAGACCACCGAGACCGGCGAGCGGCGCCTCCGCTTCAAGCTGACCCAGAACGACAGCCGTCCGGACATCCCGTTCGTCGAGTTCACCATCCCGATCGACCACCGGTCCCTGGCGGGCTACACCGCGGTCGAGGGAGAGCCCCTCGTCATCGCCGATGTCTACGCCCTCCCCCCGGACATGGAGTACTCGTTCAACCGGTCGTTCGACGAGCGGTACGGCTATCGCACGAAGTCCATGCTGGTCATCCCGATGGCCAACCACAGCGGCGAGGTGATCGGGATCCTGCAGCTGCTGAACCGCAAGCGCGAATCCTCCATCCGCCTGTTGAACCCGGAGGACGCCGAGACCCACGTGGTGGCCTACAGTCCCCACCAGGTCAAGCTGGTGAAGGCCCTGGCCGGCCAGGCGGGCGTCGCCCTGGAGAACAGCCAGCTGTACGAGGAAATCGAGCGGCTCTTCGAGGGGTTCGTGCGCGCCGCCGTGGACGCCATCGAGCAGCGGGACCCGGCCACGTCCGGCCATTCCGAGCGGGTGGCCACGCTCACCGTCGGTCTCGCCCAGGTGGTGGACGTCTCCCGCGACGGAACCTACCGCCAGGTGTCCTTCAGCCCCGAGCAGGTGCGGGAGATCCGGTACGCCAGCCTGCTGCACGACTTCGGCAAGGTGGGGGTCCGCGAGCACGTCTTGGTCAAGGAGAAGAAGCTCTACCCGGCGGAGCTGGCCCTGATCCGGCAGCGGCATGCCTTCTTGGTCCGGACCGCCCAGTGGAAGTTCGAGCACATGCGCGCGAGCTTCCTGGAGGAGCACGGCCGCGAGGGCTACGCGGAGTTCCTGGAGCGGCTGCGGGCGGACCACGAGGCCGAGTGCGAGCGGATCAACAGCTTCCTCGCCGTGGTGCTCGAGTCGAACGAGCCCAGCGTGCTGGCCGAGGGCAACTTCGCCAAGCTGACGGAGTTTTCGAGCCGCGAGTACGAGGAGCTGGACGGGACCGTGCGTCCCTGGCTGCAGCAGCCGGAGCTGACCCACCTCAGCATCCGCAAGGGAAGCCTGGACGACGAGGAGCGGAGGGCGATCGAGAAGCACGTCTCCCACACCTACGAGTTCCTCCGCCAGATCCCCTGGACCAGGGACCTCCTCTCGGTGCCGGACATCGCCCACGCGCACCACGAGAAGCTGAACGCCACCGGCTACCCACGCGGCATCGCCGCGCCGGAGATCCCGATCCAGACGCGGATGATGACCATCTCGGACATCTTCGACGCGCTCACCGCGAAGGACCGCCCCTACAAGCGCGCCCTCAGCTCGGACCGGGCCCTCGGCATCATGGAAGAGGAAGTCCAGGGCGGGATGCTGGACGGGGACCTGCTCCGGCTCTTCATCGAGGGCCGGGTCTACGAGCTGGGACCGGACAAGGAGGGCTGAGCCGGCCTCAGCCCGCCAGCACCGCTAGCGTTCTCGCCCGCCGCCACACCCCCATCGCCAGACCCACGTTCGCCGGCACGAGGAAGGCCAGGAGCTCCCCGTTCACCTGCTGCAGGACCGGGGCGACGGCCATGCCCAGCAGCGACGCCCCGGCCACCAGCGCGGCGAGGGTGCGCGCCGGACGGGCGGCCCAGGCGGCCCCCCGCAGAAACGCAGGCAGGATCAGGGCCAGGGCCAGGGCGAACAGGGTGAGCTGGAGCAGGTTCACGTTCCAGTAGGCCACCGCGTGGTCGGTGAACGCCCAGATCGCGGCGAGCACGGCCCCGGCGAGCCCGGTCACCAGCGACCATCCCACCGCAGCCGCCGACCACGCCATTCGCCCCAGTCGCGCGCCTCCGCCCGCCGTGGCCAACCCCACACCCACCAAGAGGCCTACCACGAGATACCACGGCGTCCAGCGGGGCGGCGTGTCGGGCACGGGGTAGGCGTCGCTCGCGAAGAGGGTGGCCTCGCGGATGACCAGCGGGATGCTGGACCCGTCCGGCGCGGCGACCCGAACGCGCCGGACGTCCTCCCGGAAGGCGAGGGGCAGGAACGCCTCGTCCCAGGCCGTCACCGGACGGTCCACCATGGGGCCGAGGCCCACCAGCAGCCCGGTGTAGATGCCGACGTCGTTGGTCGTGAGGCGCCGGGTGTGGAAGCGGAACGTCCCGCCCGCCGGCACCGAGTCGAGCGCTCGGCGGATCGCGCCGCCCAGCACGCGGTCGAGCGCGTCCCGTACCCGAGTGGAGCAGTTGTCCCAGTAGTAGTCGTACCGGTAGTACTTGTTCTCCTCCAGGGCGTTCCAGACCAGGAAGTCCCGCAGGGAGTCCCGCTGGGCCGGCGTCAGGGCCAGCTCCTGGACCCAGACCGAGCGGCCGGCGCGGACGTAGCGACGGATTTCCGAGTCCGCGGGACTCCCCCGCATCCAATACCGCATGCGCCCCTGGACGAAGCGCAGCAAGAAGTTCTCCTGTTGGAAGCTGAAGACGCCCCAGTCGTAGGCGAGGTCTGTTCCGGTCTCCGGGTCCCGGATCCAGATCATGTTGTGGCCGAAGCGCTCCCAGACGGCGGCGCCGACCCCCATGGTGAGCAGGTAGACGCCGGCCTCCGGCGCCTCCCCGGCCCACGGAGCGGGCCCGGCCTGTCCGGCGGCCGGGCGGGCGGCCGGGACCAGGAGGACCGCCGTGAGGAGGGCCCAGCGCGCGCACCGCCTCACAGCTCGATCTCGCGCCCTTCCTTGGCCGACTGGTAGATGGCGTCGAGCGCGCCGTGCAGCACGAGGTGCTCCTCGAGCGAAGGAGCCCGGGCCTCCCCCCGGATCACCGCGAGGAAGTGGGCCCATTCGGCGCGGTAGGAGGCGGTGAACGGGTTCTCCCGGCTGCCCGAGCCGGTGGGGGAGACGTCCACCGCGATGCCCTGGAGCTCCTTGAAGACGGTGAGCGGGTTGATGCTGGCCGAGCCCTTGCTGCCGCGGAGGCCGACGCCGAACCGCTCCCCCTCGCCGAAATGCCGCCAGGTAACGTCGAGGAACACCGAGGCCCCGCCGTCGCAGACCACGAAGGCGCTGCCCGACTGTTCCACCCCGCCGCTCTCCCCCGCGGGCGGGCGGTCTACCGTCGCGCTCACGCGGCGAGGCGCGGTCTTGCCCGCGAGCCAGAGCCCCAAGTCCAGGATGGTGAGACCGAGGTCCAGCACGGCCCCGCCGCCGGCCTGGTCCCGCCGGAGGCGCCACCCGAGCTGGGCTCGGCTGGGCCGGAACACGTGCCAGCTGCCGCGGACACTGTCGATCTCCCCCAGCTCCCCACTCTGCACGAAGCTCCGGACGATCTGCACGTCGGGCCGATACCGGTGGTTCATGCCCACCATGACCACGCGATCGGTCTTGCCGGCGGCCTTGAGGATGCGCTGGACCCCCGCCTTCGACATGGCCAGGGGCCGCTCCACCAGGATGTGGACTCCGGCGCCGAGCGCGGCCAGCACGTGGGCCTCGTGGAGGTGGGTCGGGGTGCAGATCAAGAGGGCGTCGGGCTGCTCGTAGCCCAGGACCTCCTCGATGTCGCTGAAGGCGTCCTTGATCCCGTACCGGTCGGCGATCGCCCGGGCCTTGAGCCGATCGGAGTCGCAGAGGGCGACCACCTCGACGTCCTTCAGCTTGCGGAGGACGGGCAGGTGGGCCACCTGGACGATCGCGCCCGCGCCGATGATCCCGATGCGCACGACTTCGCTCACTGGCTGCTCCCCGGCACTCGGTATCCGAGGCCGACGTTGAGGCTGAGGGTTCGGAGCTCGCTGGCCAGCACCGCCCTGCCGCCGAGGGTGGCCAGCAGATGGGTGCCGAGCCGGACATCCCATCCGGCCGTAAAGTTAGCCCCGGCGCCGATGGTATCGAGTGCGTCCTCGACGAAGGTCCCGTCGATGGCGCGCCCGGAGCCGTTGCGGACGTGCACGCTGCCGCCCAGCCCCACGAACGGCTGCACCCGCCCGCGGCCGAGCAGATACTGGAAATCGAGGTCCAGCGCGGTGTCGGACCAATGGACGGTGCCGAGGTCGATGGTGAAGTCGCCGGTCGGGTCCCGGACCACGCGGGCGAGGGCGTCGGCGAACCGGCGGAGCTCGTCCGCCTGGTAGGCACTCCGCAAGTACGACACCCCCGCCAGCACCCGTAGGCGCGGGGCCACCTGCCCCAAATCCACGCGGAGCGCCCCGCTCACGGTCGCGTCCAGCCGGTTGCTCGCCACGAGCGCCGCTTCGCCCTGGATGCCGGTGAAGCGAAGCTGGTCGTAGCTGAACTCGTCGAGCACGCCCTGGCCCCACCCGGACGCGAGGGGAGCCAGGAGGAGGCCGGCCGCACAGGCGAGGGCTCGGGGCATGGTCAGTACGCTCGCTCCAGGGTGGTATCCCGAAAGTAACTGGCCAGGATCTCAGGGTGGCGCTGCCCCGCGCGAGCCCGCCCCACCGCGCCCCATTGGCAGAAGCCCACGCCGTGGCCGGCGCCCGCTCCCTCCGCGACCAGCCGTCGGACCGCGCCGCCCGACGTGGAGACGGTGAGGGAGAAGGCGGCGCTCCGCAGCAGGTCTCCGGAGGAGGGACGCAGGACCCGCCGGATGGCCGGACCGCTCACGCGCACCGGCCCCGAGGGGAGGGCGACGGTCAGCTCGGTGACTCGGCCCGATCCGTTCCGCCGCTCGATCCGCACGTCGCGGACGGCGCGGACCCGCTCCGCCGGGATGCCGGCCTCGACCGGAAGCTGCCGGCGCAGGACCTCGAGGAGCGCGTCGCCGGTCCACTCCTCCCGCCACCGATAGCGCGGCGAGATGCGGCAATAGGCCTGTCCCCGCTCGTCTTCGTCCCGGATCGAGTGCAGGTAGGCGCGCGCGGCGCCTCGGAAGACTTCCGTGCCGGTCTCGGTGCGTCCGGCACAGGTGGAGAAGAAGAAGGCGTCGATCGGCGCGCCGTCCTGGGTGACGATCCGCCCCCGCGTCGACCGCACCGCCTGCCAGCCGAGGGCCGTCTCGGCCCCGACCCCGCCATAGACCTGGTCCGCCGCGGTGCCCAGCAGGTCGAACCCCTGCGACTCCCGCTTGCCCATGTTGCGCAGCGCGAAGGTGCGGGCGATGACCGCCTGCGC
>JBFIUJ010000159.1:0-6965 GCA_041607595.1 Gemmatimonadales bacterium
CCGTGGCCAGCTCCTCCCGGAAGGTGAACAGCGTCACCAGGGTGGCGGCGAGGAAGGCGACGCCGGCCAGCATGGCGCCGACGGCGGCGGCGCCGAAGAGCAGGAGCGGCCGCTCCCGGAACCACGAGATCATCGTGATGGTCAGCAGGTCGCCCAGGATCTTGAAGATCCGGGACAGCCCGTACTTGCTCTGGCCGAAGCGCCGGGCGTGGTGGCGCACCGGGATCTCGGTGATCCGCGCGCCCGCCGTGGCCGCGGCGAGCGCCGGCAGGAATCGGTGCATGTCGGAATAGAGGTGCATCCGCTGGAGGGTGGTGCGCCGGTAGGCCTTGAGCGAGCAGCCGTTGTCCCGGATGTCGATGCGCGTGATCCGGCGGATGATCCGGTTCGCGATCCACGACGGGATCTTGCGGGTGACCAGCGTATCCTGCCGGTGCTCCCGGTACCCGGCGACGAAATCGTAGCCCTCGGCCAAGGTCGCGACCAGCCTCGGGATGTCCCGGGGGTCGTTCTGGAGATCGCCGTCCATGCTCACCACCACGGTGCCGCGGGCCGCGTCGAAGCCCGCCTGCATGGCCTGGGTCTGGCCGTAGTTCCGGGCCAGACGCACCAGCCGAACCCGCGGATCGGCCGCCTGCTGGGCCTCGGCGATCGCCGGGGTGCGGTCGCGGCTGCCGTCGTCCACCAGCACCAGCTCCCACGACGGGTGGTCCGCCAGGGCCGCACGGACTGCGTCCACCAGCGGGGCGACGCTCTCTTCCTCATTGAAGAGGGGCACCACGACCGAGATCTCTGGATGGGTCACCATTGGCGGTATATTCTCAGCAACAGATGTGCCCGCGAAGCCACGATCAATCGGCGAAGTGACGCGGTTTTCCGCCAGGCGGAGGCCCCCGCGGTTGCGGGATCGCATCGCCCAGTGCGTCGACCGCCGTGACGATGCACCGTCTGTGGGAATCACGCAACACTTCGGGGCTGGTCGGGACGGATTCTGGCCCTCTCCCCGACCTCGCACGGGTCTTGCCCCGAGCCGGGCCGTCACTCCCCGGGCCGGGGATGACGCCCGAAGTCGAAGACACCCGAGGAGTTCATGACCGCTGAGCCGAGCCCCGTGCCCGTCGCCAGGCGATCCCTGCTGGCCGACGCCGCCGAGATCGGGACCGACCTCTGGGACTACCGAGACCTGCTCTACCAGCTGACCCTGCGGGACATCCGAATCCGCTACAAGCAGGCGGTGATGGGCTTCGGCTGGGCCATCCTCATGCCGGTGCTCATCATCGGCGCCGGGGCGCTGGTCCGCTATGCCATGGCGTACCTGGGCGGGGGCACGTTCGACCGCACGGACGTCGCCGGGATCACCGTGAAGGCCCTGCCCTGGGCCTTCTTCATCGGGGCCATCAATTTCGGGACGACCAGCCTGGTGAGCAACGCGAACCTGGTGACCAAGATCTACTTTCCCCGAGAGGTCCTGCCCCTCTCGGCGACCATCGCCCAGGCGTTCGATACCATGGTGGGCGCCCTCGCGGTGGCGATCATGCTCCCGCTCCTGGGGGTCCGGCTCACCGCGGAGCTCCTCTGGGTGCCGCTGCTCGCGGTGCAGCTGCTGCTCTTCACCGGGGCCGTGGCGCTCTTCCTCTCCGTGGCCAACCTCTTCTTTCGGGACGTCAAGTACCTGGTCCAGGTGGTGCTCACCTTCGGCATCTTCTTCACGCCCGTGTTCTTCGAGCCCGCGATGTTCGGGCCGGCCGGCGCGCAGCTGATGATGCTGAACCCCCTGGCCCCCGTCCTCGAGGGACTGCGCCTCGCCGTGGTCGAGGGTCACAACCTGCTGCTGCCGCTCACGACCACTGGCGGATCCGGAGACACGGTGGTCGTCTGGAGCCCCTGGTACCTCGCCTACACCGGCCTCTGGAGCCTGGGCGGGCTGCTCGGCAGCGCGCTCGTGTTCCACCGGCTGGAGTTCGTCTTCGCCGAGTACGTATGAGTGATATGACCGAGGGCATCGTCTTCGAGGGCGTCTGGAAGGAGTTCGTCCGCGGCGAGCTGCACGACAGCCTGCGCGACCTGGTGCCCGCGCTGACTCGGCGCCTGCTGGGCCGGGGCGGCCGAGGCCGGCGCAAGGGCGCGTTCTGGGCGCTCAGCGACGTGTCGTTCGACGTCCGCCCCGGGGAGACCCTGGGCATCATCGGCCCCAACGGGGCGGGCAAGTCCACCATCCTCAAGCTCCTGACCCGGATCCTGCGCCCGACCCACGGGCACTGTGCAGTGCACGGGCGGATCGGGGCGCTGATCGAGATCGCCGCGGGATTCCATCCCGATCTCACCGGGCGGGAGAACATCTTCCTGCAGGGGGCGATCATGGGGATGAAGCGACGGGAGATCGCCGCGCGCTTCGACGAGATCGTCGCCTTCTCTGGGATGGAGGATTTCATCGACACCCCGGTCAAGCGCTACTCCAGCGGCATGAATGCCCGTCTGGGGTTCTCCATCGCGGCCCACATGGACCCGGACGTCCTCCTGATCGACGAGGTCCTGGCGGTTGGCGACTACATGTTCCAGGACAAAGCGTTCGCCCGCATCCACGAGATGGCCCGCTCGGGCAGGCCGGTCGTCGTGGTGTCCCACCAGCTGGATCGGATCGCGACGCTGTGCAACAAGGCCCTCCTGCTGAACCGCGGTCGGGTGCTGCGGGCGGGGACCCCGGAGGAGTGCATCGCGGCCTACGTGTTCGACCGGCCCAAGGCTCCGGTGGACGACGCGGTCCCGGTCTCCCTCGATTCCATCACGCTGGTCTCGGAAGACACCATCCGCTCCGGGGAGCACGTGACCTTCAGGATCGCCGGCCGCCTGGGCACCGGGGCGATGCCGGAGGACCTCGAGCCCGTGTGTGTCGTCGTGCGCGCCCTCCACAACGGCCAGATCGTCTACGCGTCGAACTCGGTGTACTGCGGCCTCGACCTCGGAGACGCCGGGCCGTTCACGGTCGAAGTCGCGCTCCAGCTCAACCTCCCGCCGGGCGGGTACGCGGTCGAAACGAACACCTACAGCCGCAAGCTCGACAGCGTGGTCGGCGAGGGCCCGAGCCTCTACGTCACGGTCGTCGAAGGCGCCACCTTCTGGGGGACGGCCCAGCTGAATGCCCAGATGGCCCTGGTCGCCCCGGCCGATCCGTCGCCCAGCGGCGCCTCGAGGACCTGAGATGGCCACGCGGGCGCACGGCGTCGCCCCGGCGTCATCGGGCGGTCGCAGGGGTCGAGCGATCCTCCCCGCGTCCCACCCCCACGCATCGGCGCCATGAGCGGCGACATCCCCACCCCGTTGCGCCTGGCGCTCGTCGGCTGCGGCGCCATCAGCGAGCGCGGGCACGCCCCGGCGGCGGCACGGGTTCCGCCGGTCCGCCTCACCGCGCTGGTAGACCGCGAGGGCGCACGCGCCCGGCGGCTGGCCGAGCGACATCCCGGCGCCGAGCCCTACGAAGAGGTGCGGGGCATCCTGGACCGGGTCGATGCCGCGGTCGTGGCGCTCCCGCCCTTCCTGCATGCGTCGACCAGCATCGAGCTGCTCCAGCGCGGGATCCACGTGCTCGTCGAGAAGCCGATGGCGGGCAGCGCCGAAGAGTGCGACGCGATGATCGCCGCGGCGCGGGCCAGCGGGGCGGTGCTCGCGGTCGGCCTCATGCGCCGCTTCAGCCCGGCCTACCGGTTGGCCAAGCGGGTCATCGACGCCGGGACGCTCGGTCCGATCCAATCCTTCGACGTGCACGAGGGCGGCGTCTTCGACTGGCCCGTGACCTCGGGCTTCTTCTTGAAGCGGGAGCAGGCGGGCGGCGGCGTCCTGGCGGACCTCGGGGCCCACGTCCTCGATGCGCTGCTCTGGTGGTTCGGCGACGCTACCGGCATCGAGTGCCGGCTCGACGACTTCGGAGGCGTCGAGGCGGACTGTGAGCTGGAGTTGGTCATGGAGACCGGCGTCCGCGGCCGCGTGGCGCTGAGTCGGACCCGGGGGATGCGGAACACCACGATCATCCGGGGCGAGCGCGGGACCCTGGAGATCAGCTCCTACAAGAACTGGGCGACGCTGTCCCTGCCCGACGCCTCCGAAGAGCTCCGGCTGGCCTCGGCGGTCGGGATCACCGGGTCGGGCGCGAGCCGGAACGGCGCGCTCCCCGGGCTCCTGGCCGACCAGTTGGCGGACTTCGCCGCCGCGATCCGCGAAGGCCGGGCCCCGGCGGTCCCGGGCGAGGAGGGGAGACGCTCCGTCCGCGCGATCGAGCGCTGCTACGCCGCGGGGCAATCGCTGCGACACCCGTGGGTGTTCTGCGGCCCCGCGGCCGACCGCACCGACCCCGCCCGGACGGCGGCAGCGGGCTCGCCCGGGCGACTGGCCGGCAAGACCGTGCTGGTCACCGGCGCGACCGGCTTCATCGGCGGCAGGCTCGTCGAGCGGCTGGTCCTGGACGAGGGGGCCTCCGTGCGGGCCCTGGTGCGCGACTTCGGCAAGGCCTCCCGCCTCGGCCGGTTCGACCTCGAGCTGGTCGGGGGCGACGTGACCGACCCCGCGGCCGTCCGGAGCGCCGCCCAAGGCTGCGACGTCATCGTGCACTGCGCCGTGGGCGCGAGCGGCACGCCCCGCGAGCAGCGGGCCGCCACGGTCGACGGCACGCGCCACGTGGTCCAGGCGGCGCTAGCGAGCGGCGTGGAGCGGCTGGTCCACGTCAGCACGATGTCGGTGTACGGCCATCCGGCGGTCCCCGAGCTGACCGAGGAGGCGCCCAGGCGGAAGACGGGAGACCTCTACGGCGACACCAAGGTCGAGGCCGAGGACATCGCCCTGGAGGCCCACCGCCGCGAAGGGCTGCCCGTCGCCGTCATCCAGCCCACCATCGTCTACGGACCCTTCGGAGGCTTCTGGACGGCCGGCCAGCTCGAGTGGCTCCGCCGGGGCCTGGCGCTTCCCGAGGGCGGCGCCGGGGCGTGCAACGTGGTCTACGTCGACGACGTGGTCGAAGCGGCCCTGCTGGCGGCCGTCGTCGAGCAGGCCGTCGGTCAGGCGGTGCTGGTTTCCGGCCCCCAGCCGGTGACCTGGGGGGACTTCTACGGCGCCTACGAGCGCATGCTCGGTGTCCCGGGGATCGTCCCGATGAGCGTCGAGGAGATCCGGCGCCGGCAGCGCGTCCGGGGGGAGGGCCTGTTGCGGTGGGCCCTCCGCACCGTGCGGGAGGACGAAGAGGTGCGCTCGCGGCTCATTGAGTCGCCCCTCGGGTTCCCCTATCGCCTGGCCTCCCGCCTCCTGCCCGCGGCCCTGGTGGGACGCCTGAAGCGCCGCGCCCTCGGCCGCGCCCCCGAGGGCGGAGGCATCGAGATCGCGGCCGCCCCGGAGGCCGCCGGCGGGGCCGAGGATCGCCCGATGGTCGTACCCGACGCCGGGATGCTGGGCCAGTTCACCTCGCGCACCCGCGTGTCGATCGCGAAGGCGCGCCGAGTGCTCGGCTACGAGCCCCGATACGCGCTCGAGGGCGGCATGAGCCTCACCGAGGAATGGGCCCGCTGGGCCGGGCACATCCCATGACCCGGCCTGGATGGAGCACCCCGCGGCTCGGGGAAGGCTCGGCCGACTCGCCCCGGGCGGTGCGATGACGGGGGCCCGCGTGCCGGACCAGGCCGCCCAGGTCGACCTCTCCGTGATCATCTGCACCTACAATCGGAGCGACCAGCTCGAGCGCCTGTGCACCAGCCTGGACCGCCTGGACGACCCGGACGGCGCGTCGTGGGAGGTGATCATCGTGGACAACAACTCCACCGACGGGACGGCCGCGGTGGTGGATGCGTGGGTCCGCCGGTCGCCCCGCTTCCGGTCCGTTCGGGAGGTCCGCCAGGGGAAGTCCTACGCCCTGAACGCGGGGATCGCCGCCGCGCGCGGCGCGATCCTCGCCTTCACCGACGACGACGTGACGGTGGACCCGGGATGGCTGCGGCACCTGAAGCGGACCTTCGATCGCCACGACTGTGCCGGAGTGGGAGGGCGGGTCGTCCCGGTCTGGACGGCGCCCAAGCCCTCCTGGCTGGTGACCGAGGGTCCCTTCCGGCTCCTCGACGTGAACGTGAGCTTCGACCTCGGGTCCGAGGCGAAGCGGCTCGACACGCCGCCGTTCGGGGCCAACGCCGCGTTCCGGCTACGCGTGTTTCGAGACCACGGGCTCTACCGCACCGACCTGGGGCCGGTCGGCGCGAGGCACCTGCTGGGGGAGGACGCCGAGTACGGGTACCGCGTGCTGGGCGCCGGCGAGCACCTGATGTACCAGCCCTCCGCGGTGGTCTACCATCCCGCGGTCCCCGAGCGGATGACCCGCCGGTACTACCTCGACTGGTACATGCGGTACGGAAGGGCGGCCGCTCAGCTGGGCCAGGTGGTTCCCGGGGCAGCCCGCTACCTGGGCATGCCGCGGTATCTCCTGTGGCAGCTGGCCAAGGCGCTGGGGGGCTGGTGGCTCGGGCTCGGCGCCAACCGGCGGTTCTACCACCGGCTCCAGGCCTATCGGGTGCTGGGCATGCTGAGGGAAGACCGCCGCATGGCCCGCCAGCCGGCGGGCGACCCGGTGCGTCCGCCGCTCCTGGAGCGCTCAGGTCCCTCCTGAGGCTCCTACCGGCACGGCGTGCGCCGGAATCCCCTCGATCGCACACGGCGCCCCCACCTCGTGTCCCCATCGGAAGGCCAGCAGGCGCCACTCGGGCGGCAGCTCCAGCGCCTCGGCGTGCGCCTCCAGGTAGTCGGCCGTGGCCGGTGGCACACCCCAGGGCTGCCGCCAATTGGAGTTCTCCACCACGACCAGGCCGCTCGGGTAGCACTCCATCAATCGCTGCAGCGACGCGGCCTCGCTGATGATCGGCCGTCGCAGGCCGGGGGAGATCCAGAACTCCGGATTGTCGCCCAGGTCGGAGCGGTGCAGCCCGACGTCGTATCGCCCG
>JBFIUJ010000160.1:0-6949 GCA_041607595.1 Gemmatimonadales bacterium
CCGGCTCAGGGACACGCTCTCCCGGCACGGCGGCGTGACCCGGGCTGTGTGCCGGCTGGGGGCGGACGGCGCGCTGGAGAGCCTCGCCGAAGTGGAAGGGCTCGAGTCGGCGCGGGGCGGGATCACGGGGCGGAAAGGGGGAGCGCCGGTGCGCTTGGCCGGCGACGAGCTGGTCTCCATGAACCTGTGGGGCTTCACCCCGGCGGTGTTCGATCTCCTCGGCGCCCGGTTCGATGCCTTCCGGCGGGCGCACGCCGGCGACCCCGATGCCGAATGCCCGCTCCCGGAGGCGATCGCCGAGGCGCTCGCGGCGGGCCGCGCCACCGTTCGCGTCCTGGAAAGCCCCGATGCGTGGTTCGGCCTGACCCACGCGGCGGATCTCGAGGCGGTGCGCCAGGAGATCCGTCTCCGGATCGAGCGGGGCGTCTACCCCGACCCCCTTCTGCCCGAGCGGCGCTGAGCCATGGTCCTGACCCCGATCGACTGGATCGTCCTGGCGGCTTACGGCCTCGTCACCCTGTCGCTGGGCCTCGCGTTCGCGCGCCGTGCGGGGCGGGGCACCCGGGAGTTCTTCCTCTCCGGCCGCTCGATGCCGTGGTGGCTCCTGGGCACCTCGATGGTCGCGACGACCTTCTCCACCGACACGCCGAACCTGGTGACCGACCTGGTGCGCACGGGCGGCGTGAGCCAGAACTGGCTCTGGTGGGCCTTCCTGCTGACCGGGATGGCCACCGTGTTCTTCTATGCCAAGCTCTGGCCCCGCTCCGGCGCGATGACCGACATCGGGTTCTACGAGCTGCGCTATGCCGGGCGGCGGGCGGCCTTCCTGCGGGCGTTCCGGGCGGTGTACCTCGGCGTCTTCTTCAACGCGATGATCATGGCCACCGTCACCCTGGCGGCGATCAAGATCTCGGGCGTGCTGCTGGGGGTGGACAAGTACACCACGGTGCTGGTCGCCGGCGTGGCGACGGCGCTCTACGCCGCGACCTCCGGCCTCGCCGGCGTCCTGGTGACCGACTTCCTGCTCTTCGGCGTGGCGATGCTGGGCTCCCTCTTCGCCGCGTACTACAGCCTGCAGCACCCGGCGGTCGGCGGCCTCGGCGGCCTGGTGGAGCACCCGGCCGTCTCCGGCAAGCTGAGCCTCCTGCCGGACTTCACCGACGGATCGGCCGTCCTCGCCGTGCTGGTGATTCCGCTCGCCGTGCAGTGGTGGAGCACCTGGTACCCCGGCGCCGAGCCCGGCGGGGGCGGGTACGTCGCCCAGCGGATGCTCGCGGCGCGGAGCGAGCGGGACTCCATGCGGGCCACCCTCTGGTTCAACATCGCGCACTACGCGCTGCGCCCGTGGCCCTGGATCCTGGTCGCCCTTTGCTCCCTGATCGTCTATCCGGATCTCGCCTCGCTGGCCGCCCGCTTTCCCCACGTGGATCCCGGCATCGTACGGCACGACCTGGCCTATCCGGCGATGCTGGTCCTCCTCCCCCACGGGATCCTCGGTCTCGTGGTGGCGTCCCTCGCGGCGGCCTACATGTCCACGATCAGCACCCACCTCAACTGGGGCGCCTCGTACATCGTGGACGACTGCTACCGGCGGTTCCTGGTGCGCAGCCGAGACGAGGCGCACTACGTGCTGGTCGGCCGAGTGGCCACCGTGGCCCTCGTGATCCTGGCCTCGGCCCTCTCGCTCTGGCTGGAGAACGCCCTCCAGGCGTTCCAGATCCTGCTCCAGATCGGGGCGGGGACCGGGCTGATCTTCCTGCTCCGCTGGTTTTGGTGGCGGATCAACGCCTGGAGCGAGATCGCGGCGATGGTCGTGTCGTTCGGCGTCGCGATCTACTTCCAGTTCGGGCACCCGGCCTTCGGCATGCCGCCGCTCTCACCCGCGGTCATGCTGCTCCTGGGGGTGGCGATCACGACGGCGGGCTGGCTCCTGGTCACCTTCCTCACGCCCCCGACCGACGAGCGGACCCTCCGGCGCTTCTACGACCGGACCTATCCGGGCGGCCCCGGCTGGCCGGAGCGTTTCCGCGCCGACCATCCGGCGCCGGCGGAGAACTTCCCGGCCGCCTTCCTCTGCTGGTTCCTGGGATGCGTCGCGGTGTACGCCGCCCTGTTCGGGACGGGCTACCTGATCTACGGCCGGCACGGCCCCAGCGCCGCCGCCTTCCTGGTGCTGGCCGTGGCGGGGATCGGACTGTTCCGGGCCCTGCCCAGGGTCCGGATCAGCGGCTAGGCGCCGGCCCGACGGAAGCGCCTGCCGACGGCTCCGCCACGAACAGCACCTCGGGACCCGCGCCGCCGCGGTCGCGGTAGAACCCCTGGGCGAGCGCCGAGCACACCCGCTCCACGTCCGCCGCGGCGCACAAGGCCACGATGCACCCGCCGAACCCGGCACCGGTGAGCCGCGCCCCGCAGGCGCCGCCCTCCTCGGCCAGGGCCACCAGCCGGTCGAGCGGCTCGCAGCTCACCTCGAAGTCGTCGCGCAGGCTGGCGTGCGAGGCCGACATCAGCCGGCCGAAGCCTGGGAGATCGCCGGCGGTCATCGCGGCGACCGCCGCCTCCACCCGGCCGGCCTCGGTCACGACGTGGCGGAACCGCGCCCCCTCCGGGTGCGGCAGTCGGGCCGCCGCCGCTGCGAGGGCCTCCGTGGGCGCGGACCCCAGCAGATCCCGGTAGCTCCCGACGGGCCCGTCGAGCCCGAGGGACCGCCACGCCGCCTCGAGGCCGCGGCGGCACTGCGCCGCGCGCGCGTTGTAGTGGTCGCGTGCGGCCCCGGACTTCTCCGCCACCACGAGGCTCGAGGCCACCACGAAGCGCCAGTCGGCCGGCACCCGCACCGGCTGGAGCCGGAGGGGGTCGAAGTCGATCCGGACCGCGTGCCGATCGCGGCCGCCCAGGCTGATCGCCTGGTCCATGCCGCCGCCCTGGAGGCCGACATACCGCTCCGCGCGGGCCAGGAGGTCCATCAGCTCGAGGGGAGGCACCGCTCGGCGGTTGACGTCCAGGAGAGCGAGGGCGGTGGCGACCACCAGCGCCGAGGAGGAGCTGAGGCCCGCCGAGGCGGGAAGGTCGGATGCGAGGAGCGCGTCCATGCCCCTCGGGGCGCCGACCAGCCCGGCGACCGCCTGTCCAGCCGCCTTGGCGTAGTTGGCCCAGGCGCCGGCCGGATCCGCCGGTATCGCGGCCTCGAGCGGGAAGGTTGTCTCCGGGTAGCGGGAGTCCACGTTGGCGATCCGCGCTCGACCGTCGTCGCGGGCCCGGTAGACCAGCGCGATGCCCCGCTGGATCGCCATCGGGAAGACCGGCAGCCCGTTGTAGTCGGTGTGCTCGCCGATCAGGTTCACCCGCCCTGGCGCCCAGGCCGCCCGCGGCTCCGCCCCGGCGCCGTAGCGCTCGGCGAAGCCTCGGACCATCGCGGCGTCAGCGCCCATGGTGCCTCCTGAGGCCGGCGGCGGTTGTACCCGGCTCGCGCCTCCGGTACCTTCGGGGCGACGTCACATCGCCGACCCACCCTGGATCGCTCATGGACTCCGGACCCTCCGACAAGTCTCGCGCGGTGGCACTCGCCCTGGCCGTCGTGCTGGGCGTCTTCGGCGCCCACCGCTTCTACGCCGGCAAGGCGGGCAGCGGCATCCTGATGCTCTGCACCCTCGGGGGCCTCGGCATCTGGTACCTCTACGACGTCATCCTAATCGCCGGCGGCTCCTTCCGCGATGCGCATGGCCGGCTGGTGTCCCGCTGGGACCCGGAGGACGTCCAGGAGAGCAGCCACCTCCTGCACGCGGCCCTGGACGAGATCGATGTTCTCCGACAGGAAGTCGGCGAGCTGAGCGAGCGGCTGGACTTCACCGAGCGCCTGCTCACCCGTGGGCCCGATGCCGGGGGGAGCCCGTCGGATCCGTGACCGGGGCGCCGGCCCCGCAGGCTCCACTCCAGGATCACGGCGTTCCGCCCGTCCGCACGATGCGGGAGGACCTGCGCGAGCTGCTCCGGCTGGCCCTGCCGGTCGTGATCGTGCAGGTGGGGATGATGACGATGGGTGTCGTGGACACCATCATGGTCGGGCACGTCTCGGCCCTGGCCCTCGGCGCCGTCGCCCTCGGGAACCTCTACTTCTTCGGCCTCGCGGTCTTCGGGATGGGGACCCTGATGGCCCTCGACCCGCTCGTCGCCCAGGCGGTGGGCGCGCGGGACGAGACCTCGGTGGCGCTGGGGCTCCAGCGCGGGCTCCGGCTCTCGGCCCTCCTCAGCATCCCGTCCTCGCTGCTCCTGCTGACGGCCGGCCCGATCCTCCGGCTCTTCGGCCAGCCGGCGGAGCTGGTGCCGGAGGCCGCCGGCTATGCGCTCCGGGTCCTGCCCGGCGTGTTTCCGTTCTTCGCCTTCACGGTGCTCCGGCAGACGCTCCAGGCGATGCACCGGCTGCGCGCGATCGTGCTCACGATCGTGCTCGCCAACGTCCTGAACGCCTTCCTCAACTGGATCTTCGTCTTCGGGCGGCTTGGCCTGCCGCCCATGGGGGCCTTCGGGTCCGCGTGGGCCACGTCCATCAGCCGCTGGCTGATGGCCGCGGGACTCCTGGCCCTCGCCTGGCCGGCGCTCCGGCCCTACCTCCGTCCGCGCCTACCCGAGGCCGGCATCGGGGCCCCGCTCTGGCGCATGTTCCTGCTGGGAGCTCCGATCGGGGTGCAGTACCAACTCGAGCTCGGCGCCTTCGCCGCCGTCGCCCTGATGATGGGCATGCTCGGCACGATCGAGGTCGCGGCCCACCAGGTCGCGATCAACCTCGCGTCGCTCACCTTCATGGTCCCGATGGGCCTCGCCGCCGCCGCCGCCGTGCTGGTCGGCAACGCGGTCGGCCGGGGCGACCCGGCGGCAGCTCGGCGGGCCGCCCGGGCGTCGCTGGTGTGCGGCGCCGCGTTCATGGCGGCCGCCGGCTTCGCCTTCCTCACCATCCCCGGCGCCCTCGCCGGGGTCTATACCGGGGACGCCGCCGTCCTGCGGCTCGCCGCGGTGCTGCTCCCCATCGCCGGCGTCTTCCAGGTGTTCGATGGGCTGCAGGTGGTCTCCGGCGGCATCCTCCGCGGCCTCGGCGACACGCGGACCCCGATGGTCGTGAACATCCTCGGGTTCTGGCTCCTCGGCCTGCCGGCCAGCGTGGTCCTCGGCTTCTACACGCCGCTGGCGGCGAGGGGGCTCTGGTGGGGGTTCGTGGTGGGCCTCGGGTCGGTCGCGGTCATCCTCCTGGTGATGGTGCGCCTCCGGCTCCGAGGACAGCTGAGCCGGGTGACCGTGGACGCCCCCCCCCCGGTGGCCGGCGCCGAGAGCAGCGCGGCGTGACGTCCGGGGCGGGGGACCGGTATATTGCGGGCGCCGTGACTCCCCCCCCTCGCCACCCCCGATGCCGGGACCGTCCCTGATGGCGGCGCCCTTCGGCACCGTGGTCTTCGACTGCGACTCCACCCTCGCCGCGATCGAGGGCATCGAGGAGCTGGCCGGCGCCCACCGGGAGGAGATCGCACGCCTGACGACCCAGGCCATGGACGGCGGGGTGGCGCTCGAGGTCGTCTACGGCCGTCGCCTCGACCTGATCCGCCCCTCGGCGGAGGCGCTGGCACGGCTGGGCCGGCGCTACATCGAGACCCTCGTCCCCGGCGCCGAGGCCGCGATCGCCGCCCTCCGGGCCGCCGGCGTCGCGGTGAAGATCGTCTCCGGCGGCCTCTATCCCGGGGTGATCGTGCTGGGCCGCCATCTGGGCCTCGCGGACGACGACGTGGCCGCGGTCGGCATTCGGTTCGGCGCCGACGGGGTGTACGCGGGCTTCGATGCGGCGTCCCCGCTCGCGCGCTCCGGCGGCAAGCTGGAGGTGCTCCGCGCCTGGGCCGAGCGCCTCCCCCGGCCGATCCTGCTGGTGGGGGACGGCGCGACCGACCTGGAGGCCCGGCCCGCGGTGGACTGCTTCGTCGCGTTCACCGGCGTCGCCCGCCGCTCCGCGGTGGCCGCGGCGGCGGACCTGGTGATCGACGGCCCCTCGCTCCTGCCGGTGGTGGATCTGGCTCTCCAGGGCCACGTCCCGAGCCGGTCCACCCCCTGACACCGATCCCGCTCACCGGATGACCGCACCCGCCTTCGGACGCTTCTTCCTTCCGGGCCCGACGGAAGTCCTGCCCGAGATTCTCGCGGCCCAGGCCAGCCCGATGATCGGCCACCGCGACCCGGAGATGGAGACGCTACTGGCCGGCATCGCCCCCGGCCTCCAGCGCGTCTTCCGCACCGCGCGCCCGGTGTACGTCTCCACCTCGTCGGCCACGGGGTTCATGGAGGCGGGGATCCGCAACGCGGTGGCGGGGCGGGTGCTGGCGCTGGTCAACGGCGCCTTCAGCGAGCGGTTCCACAAGATCGCGCTCGCCTGCGGCCGAGAGGTCGACGCCCTGAGTGTCCCCTGGGGCCAGGGGCACGACCCGGGCCGGGTGGAGGAGGCCTTGCGGATGGCCCGCTACGACGCGGTGACCGTCGTGCACTCGGAGACCTCCACCGGCGCGCTGAACCCGATCCGGGAGATCACCGAAGTGGCCCACCGGGTCGGGGACGTTGCGGTGCTGGTGGACAGCGTGACCGGCGTCGCCGGCGCGCCGGTCGAGACCGACGCCTGGGACCTCGACTTCGTGCTGACCGGCTCCCAGAAGGCCCTCGCCCTCCCGCCGGGGCTCGCCTTCGCCGTCGCCCATCCGCGGGTCCTGGAGCGGGCCCGGGGCATCGCGGCACGGGGCACGTACTTCGACCTGCTCGAGTTCGAGGCCTACGCCGCCAAGCACCAGACGCCCAACACGCCGGCGGTCTCGCTCCTCTACGCGCTGGCCGCGCAGCTCGCCCGGATCGAGCGCGAGACCATCCCCGCCCGCTGGGCCCGGCACGCCGCGATGGCGGAGCGGACCTGGGGGTGGGTGGACGA
>JBFIUJ010000161.1:0-6916 GCA_041607595.1 Gemmatimonadales bacterium
CCGCGTCGGGGCGGTCAAGGCGAGCAGCTCGCGCTTGATGTCCTCCTCCCGGCCCGACAGCCCCTGGATGAAGGTCACTGCCGTGAGCAGGTCGGCCGGGACGCCGCTGCCGGATCCGCCGGCCAGGGTCTTGAGCTCCACCAGGATGCCGTGCGCGTCGGTGCCGCCCACGTTCTCCGGCGAGTGGATCACGGCCTCGCTGAACAGAATGTCCCCGGCCTTCGCTTCCCGCATGCCCGTCCGCCCGTCGGGGAAGGTGAAGCGGATCCGGAACGGGGCCAGCACGTAGACCACGTGGGCCGGGTGGGCATGGAGGACCTCGGTCGCGCCCCTGGCCAACCGGAAGTCCATCACCCGCACCCGGTCGTTCTCGAGCAGGATCTTGTAGTTCTCCGGATAGAGCGGCACGGGGTCCTGGGCGGCGGCCACAGCCGGCAGGAGGAGCAGCGCAAGGAGCGCAACGACCTTCGCGGACGACATGCGGATGGCACCTCGGGCGAGGGGTCTCGGCCGGCGCAGCCCTGGGCGGCGGCCGGAGACCCGTGGACCGGCTCTAATGCGGCCGCGGGGCCGGTGGGTTCCACGAGTCGGGCGAGGCCGGGGTGATCCCCGAGATGCTCGAGACCCCGCGGCTCCGGCTCCGGCGGCTCTGGCAGGACGACCTCCCGGACTGGCGCGGGATGCATCGCGACCCGCGGGTGATGGCCACGCTGGGCGGCGTCTGGTCGGACGAGCGCTCAGCCGCCGCCCTCGACCGGATGCTGGCCGACTGGGCCGAGCGCGGGGTCGGGTGGTGGCGGATCGAGCTTCGGGAGACGGGAGACTTCGCGGGCCGGGGCGGGCTCCGCTATGTGGAGGTGGAGGGGACGGAGGAGGTGGAGGTGGGCTATGCCCTCCGGCCCGATCATTGGGGCCGCGGGCTCGCCACCGAGGTCGCCGTGGCCGCGGTCCAGGTGGCGTTCCGGCATCTGGACCGGCCCGACGTGGTGAGCTTCAGCCGAGAGGCGAATCACGCCTCCCGGCGGGTGATGGAGAAGGCGGGGCTCCGCTTCGAGCGCCAGTTCGTTCGGCACGGGGAGCCGCACGTGCTCTATCGGCTGCGTCGGGAGGCGTGGGCGGGCCCGGGGGGACCCTAGGTCGGCAGCGGCTCACCGCATCCAGCCCGCCATCGCGTAGGCGGCGCCGCTCACGGTCGCCGAGAGGACCGTGCCCCAGACGAGGTCCACCAGCACGACCCGGGTGGGGAAGCCGCGGATCAGGGCGAGGCTGGTGAGATCGTAGGCGGCATAGGCCGCGAGCCCGAACAGCGCGCCCAGCGCGAGCGCCCGGGGCAGGGAGCCCCGCTCGACTGCCGGCAGGACGGCCAGCACCAGGAGCGCGGCCAGGTAGATCGCATAGAAGGCGAGGGCCGGGATCCAGCGGACCTCGGGGGCCAGCAGGTCGCCCATCTCCCTCCGATAGAACCCCTTGGCCACGACGCCCAGCCAGAGGAGGTCGAGCGCGAAGAAGACGATCGCGGTGGGCAGATAGAGCTTCAGGAGCAGGGTGGTCATCCCGAGATCGGCTCCGAGTGGTGAGGGTGCGCCAGGTTAGGGGACCGGGTCAATCCATGCTACCCCTCTGCCCGGAGGAGGGTCCCGCCTGAGGCTTCCAGCTGACCTACCAGTGGTCGGATATCTCTCATAAGTTGTTTTGTATCAAATACATAGAGACAGCCTCACAGGTCAATACTTGACACGTCAGTCATATCTTGCTAGCTTGGTCCCCATGATGATGGTAGACCAGCGTATCGCCCTGGCGCACGAGATCCGACAGGGTCGCCCGTTCAGCTCGCTTCAACAGGCCGCCGTGCTGGGCCTGATGCGGACGACCGACCAGGTCCGCCGGCGCCTGGCCGCGGTCGTGGAGCCGTACGGCGTGACCCTCCAGCAGTACAACGTGCTGCGGATCCTGCGGGGGTCGTCGCCGAAGCCGCTGCCGACCCTGGAGATCGCCGCGCGGCTGATCGAGCAGACGCCCGGCATCACCCGCCTCCTCGACCGGCTCGAGGCCAAGGGCCTCGTGTCGCGCGTACGCTGTGCCGAGGACCGGCGCCAGATCCTCTGCTCGATCGCGCCCGCCGGACTGGCCCTGCTGGAGCAGATGGACGAGCCGGTCGACGTCATCGACCGGGAGGCCCTGTCCATGCTCACGCTCGAGCAGGTCGAGCAGCTGATCACGCTGCACGACGCCATCCGCGCCGGGAACGAGGACCCGTGAGGATTCTTTATGTGACATTGCTTTAGTAGTCAACTGTTGTCCTGTTTGCTGTAGGTGTCGCCACTGTCGTTAATCGTTAAGGAGAAGGAAGATGAGCAACGCAACGATGATTCCCCCGGCCGCGACCCAGACCCCGTCGGCTCGGCAACAGCCGGCCCCTCTACCCCAGAAGGGACCTCTGGCGCGGCTTCTCGAGACCCCGAGCGATCCGGCCGCCACGGTGGCCCGCATCGCGCTCGGGATCATGATCCTGCCGCACGGCCTCCAGAAGGCGTTCGGCCTGTTCGGCGGGTTCGGCTTCGAGGGAACGATGGGATACCTCACCGGCAGCGTCGGCCTGCCCTGGCTCGTGGCACTCCTCGTGATCGCCGCGGAGCTCTTGGGCGGGATCGGGCTGATCCTCGGTGCGGTGGGCCGGGTGGCCGCGCTCGGCGTCGGCGCCGTGATGGTCGGAGCCGTCGCGACCTCCCACCTGGCGAACGGGTTCTTCATGAACTGGGGCGGGCGGCTGGCTCCGGGCGCGGAGGGCTGGGAGTTCCACCTGCTCGCCGTCGGGCTCGCCGTGGTGGTGATGCTGCGCGGCAGCGGCGCCTGGTCGGTGGACCGCCTGGTGCCGGCAACCGCCTGAGCCGGCTCCCGTTGGAGGCCGAGAGGGGCGCGGAGCCAGCCGGCTCGCGCCCCTCTCGCGTTTCTCCGACCGAGGAACCGGCCGGAAGCGGGGCCGTTGTGCCGACCCGGGTGTTACCTTGCCCGCATCGCCACGGTCCCGGCGGGCCGAGTACCCGTACCCAGGAGGACGCATGTCGCTTGAGCTCGATCGTCGGCTCGCGAGACTCGAGGGCCGGGTGCGACACCTCGGCGTCCTGTCGCTCGGCCTCGCCGTCCTGGCGATCGTGGGCTTCGCCCGCGGCACCGACCCGACTCCCGATCTCCTCCAGGCTCGGCGTGTCCAGGTGGTGGACGCCAACGGGCTGGTCCGGATCGATCTGTGGCACGACTCGACCGGCACCGGCATGTTCATCAAGGACACGACCGGACAGGCCCGCGTGGGGGCGGCGCAGTTCTCCCACGGCGGCGGCGGCTACGCGCTGCACGGCCCGGCCGGCAAGGGGGGCGCCGTCCTCTACCTCAAGGGCCGAGGCACGCTCACGATGTTCGACTCGGCAGGGACGGTCACGGCGCGCTTCCCCGAGCCCGCGGCGGCGCCCTAGCTTTCGACCCGGCCGCCACCGCAGGAGCAGGCCGGTCGCGTGGCCGGCCGACAGCGAGCCGGAGGGGATCGTGGATCCATACGCCGTCACCCTGTTGGTCGCGCTGATCGCCGCGGGCGTCGCTGTGGGGGCGGCGCTCGCGGGCCTTGTCGCGCGGCGGAGTGCCCCATCGGCGGCCGCCGCGCTCCGGGGTGTGGTCGGATGGGGCGGCGGGCTGGCGCTCGGCTCGGGCGCCGCGTCGGTCGCGATCCACATCTGGCTCGGACACCGCCCGGGCACGCCGGAGGCGCTCGGCGTCCATCCCTTCCTGGCAGAACACCCGAGCTATCTCGTGGTCCTCGCGGCGGGGATCCTCGCACTCGGGTGGGCGTGGCGGACCCGTCCCTGAGGACGGCATGAGGGCCCAGGACTACATCGGTCGGTGGGTCCGGGTGGTGATGGACCGACCGCTCGGCTCCCGGCATCCCGAGTGGGACTTCACCTACGATCTGAACTACGGGTACGTCCCCGGAACCCTTGCGCCCGACGGGGAGCCGCAGGACGCCTACGTGCTGGGGGTGGACACGCCGATCGAGACGTTCGAGGGCCGCTGCATCGCGGTGATCGTGCGGGCGGACGACGTGGAGGCGAAGCTGGTGGTGGCGCCGGAGGGATACGACCCGGGGGACGAGGCCATCATGCGGGCGGTGCACTTCCAGGAGCGGTGGTTTCGCGCGAGCCTCCTGCGCGCGGCATCCGGGGAGGAGCCCCGCCCGCTGCGGGCCCGGGTGGCCGTCTCGCTGCTGGCCGGGGTGTCGGTCGGGACGCTCGGCGTCGCTGCGTTCGGCGTCGCGCATGCCGTCACGATCGCGCCGATCTGGGGGAGGCTGACCGGCGGGCTCCCCTTCGCGATCGTCGCCGGGTGCTCTCTGGCCTGGGCCTACCAGGAGCTGCGCGCCGCTGGGCGGCTCGACACCCGCTGGTGGCAGGGGGCTCGCTTCGGCCTCCTGCTCTGGGCGCTCATCCTGCCCGCCACCCTGGCCGACGCGGCCCTTCGCCTCGCGGACCTCCGCCGGGCCATCGGCAACGGCGACATCGCGATCGCGGCCGGGCTGACCCTTGCGGTGGCGGGGATAGCCGGCTGGACTCTCACCCGGCGACGGCGAGCGGCCATCGCGCTCGCCCTGTCGGCCCTCACCCTGCTCATGGCGCAGGCGGGCCCGGTGCTGGTGGTGGAGAGCGCTCGGGGGCGTCGGCTCTTCCTGGCGCTGGTCGTCATCTACGCCCTCGGCGGCGCCGCCCTGGGCCTGGCGCTCGGATGGGCCGAGCGCGCGGTGCGCCTGATCCGCCCGCGTGGAGACGGTCCCTGAGGGGGCGGCACCGGGCCGGCTATCTTTGAGGCCGCCGGGCGGGGTGCCCGGGCAGTCCCGTGACCACGCTCCAGTTCCGAGAGGCTCCATGACGCATCGTCACTCTACCGCCGTGCTCCTGCTGGCCCTGCTGCTGTCCCCAGCCGCGGGTGCACGCGCGCAGGAGTCGATCGCGTCCGACCGTCCCGGCATCGGCAGCGGGGCCTACGTGCTGGACCGTGGCACGCTGCAGGTCGAGGCGGGCGCCGAGTACGCCAGCGTCGGGACCGTGGACCAATACAGCCTCGGGCAGCTGCTGATCCGGGTGGGCATCCCGGCGATCGAGCTTCGGGCTGCCCTCAACTCCTACGTCAGCTTGTCCGGGGCCGGCATCGACGGTCTCCAGGACATCGGCCTGGGGCTGAAGGGGCGGCTCCTCCGGAGCGCGGACGGGAGGCTCGCGGTGTCCGGTCTCGCCGCGGTGAGCCTGCCGACCGGGTCGGACCTACTGACCTCGGACGAGGTGATCCCCTCGGCCACGCTGCTTGCCGACTGGGCCGTGTCCGGCCAATGGACTCTGTCCGGGAACGTGGGCTATTCGCTGGGCACGGGGTTGGCGGAGGACGTGGTCGCGCTCATCGTCACGCCGGCGGTGGCGTTCCCCGGCTCCAAGCTCAGCGCGTACTTCGGCTATGCCGGCCTCTATTCCTCGCCGGGAGACAGCCATTTCATCGAGGGCGGCTTCGCCCTCGCGGCGACCCGCGACCTCCAGCTCGACCTGAACGGCGGCGTGAACGCGGACGGCGGCGATTACTTCGTGGGCCTCGGGTTTTCCACGCGCTGGCGGAAGCGCTAGCCTACCGGCTCGCTCGCGCTTCGCCACGTTCCCCGCCGCACGCGGGGAGCGTTTGCGTCGAACACCGACCTCGGGGCTCGGCGATGCCTGCACGAGGTCCCTGACCGCGGGCCCCGGATCGGATTAGAATCCCTGGTGCGGCCTCTCCGGCCGGAACGTCCCCTCGTCGTCCACCCGCACCAGGATCACGTCATGACGCGCGCTCGCTTCCTCCTGCTCGGCACGCTCCTCGTCGGCGCGGGGCTCTCGGCGGCCTGCTCTTCGGGCCCGCCGGCCACCCCGGCGCCGGTGCCCACTCCAGCCGCTCGGGCGCCCGCCGCCCCGGCCCGCGAGGCCGCCGCTCAGGCGCCGGCCCCCGCCCCGGCCCCCGCCGGTGGGTTCGTGAAGGAATTCGGCAAGATGTGGACGTTCGACGCGCCGCCGCTCGACTACTGGGAGGCGACCCACGCCTTCCGTCCGGATGCGGCCTGGCTGGATCACGTGCGGCTCGCGTCGGTGCGCCTGCCAAACTGCTCCTCCTCGTTCGTGTCCGGCAACGGCCTGGTGATGACCAACCATCACTGCGCCCGGTCGTGCATCACCTCCGCCTCCCCGCCGGACACCAACTACCAGGACGTGGGCTTCGTCGCCCGAGGGCCGTGGGAGGAGAAGCGCTGTGCGGGGCTGTACGTGGACCAGCTGCAGTCGATCGAGGACGTCACCGGCCGAGTCCGCGGGTCGGTGAGCGCGGCGGCTGCGGTCCGGCAGGTCGAGCAGCGGGACTCCGTGATCGGGGCGATCGAGGAGGACTGCCGGCGGACGACCGGCCTGACCTGCCAGGTCGTCACCTTCTACCAGGGCGGGATGTACTCCCTCTATCGCTACCGCCGGTTCGACGACGTGCGGCTGGTGATGGCGCCCGAGGGCCAGGCCGCCTTCTTCGGGGGGGATCCCGACAATTTCACCTACCCGAGGTACGATCTCGACCTCACCCTCTTCCGGGTCTACGAGAGCGACGCTCCTCGGCCGACCCAGCACTTCTTCCCCTGGAGCAAGGCGGGCGCGGCCGAAGGCGAGCCGGTCTTCGTGACGGGCAACCCCGGCTCGACCGGCCGCCTGCTCACCCTGGCGCAGATGGAACACCTGCGCGACGTGCAGTATCCGGCCCAGCTCGCCGGCTACGAGCGGCAGCTCGGCGTCCTCCGGGCCTTGGCCGCCCGCAGCGAGGCGGACCGCCGTCGCTTCGAGAACCAGATCTTCTCGCTGGAGAACTCGCACAAGGC
>JBFIUJ010000162.1:0-6895 GCA_041607595.1 Gemmatimonadales bacterium
GATCGAGATCCCGGTCGGCGGGAAGGCCGGGCGGTATGTCTACGTCATGCTGGACGGGAACAACTACCTGCAGCTGGCCGAGGTGGAGGTGCGAGGGCGGGCGATGTGCGGGGGTGAGGGGCAGCCGCGCTGCGAGTTCACCCACGCGCGCGCCCACGGCAAGCCGGCGGCGCCCGGTGGCGGCGAGTTCCTCAACCCCCTCACCGGCGAGTACGTCAGCTGCCCGGCGGGGTACAAGAGGTCGGTCAACCCGGACATCAACGCCCCCACCGCCTGCCACCTGCCGGCCCGGGAGAACGGGCGGCCCGGGAGGTTCATCAAGAACAACGGCTGCGCGGCCGGGCAGTTCGCCGATCCGAACGGCAACTGCTACAGCTGTCCCGCGAACGCCCCCAATCGGAACATGGAGCCGGTGACCTCCAGCCGCTCCTGCGAGAAGGTGCCGGTCTTCGGCCCCTTCGCCAAGGCGACCAACCACGGCTCGGCGGGCTGTCCGGCCGGCAGCTTCCTCGATATCGGCCTCAACAAGTGCTACTCCTGCGACGGGTGGACCCGCAGCGCCGCGCCGGTCACCGCCGGGAACGCGTGTACCACGGTCGTACCGGAGCGGTGGGCCCCGATCGCGAGCCGGCGGCCGGCGGGCTGCACCGAGGGCACCTTCCTCGACGTCGGCCGGGGCGACTGCTGGTCCTGCCCGGCCGACCACAACCGGAGCGTCCATCCGGTGGACGGCGCCCAGGCCTGCACCATCGCGATCGGGATGGCGTGCAAGGACGGACTGGTGGACCTCAACGGGACCTGTCTCCGCCGAGGCGAGTGCGGCATGAAGGACGGAAGGCCCTGCCTGCTGGTGGAGCGGATCCCGTCGTGCGACGCGGGGCTGGCGGAGGACTTCGTCAACAACAAGTGCATCCGGTCGCCCACGGTGCCTGAGCTCACGCAGACCATGGCACCCTATGTAGAAGCGTTGGTGACAGCCGCCGTCTGTCTGGTAGACCGCGGGGTGGTCAAGGCCATCGAACAGAGCGCGCAGAGCGAGGACCGGACCCGCGTTCCCCCCGGCCCGGGCATCGATCAGTGCGCGGCGGACCTTCGCGAGACATTGCTGCCGGAAACTCGTAGCCCTGGTGGCGGAGGCGGAGACGTCGCCAAGACCGGGACCGTCACCGTCGGCATCTCGGGATCCGCAGTCGTTGGGATAGGCGCCAACTCCGAGATCGGCGTCGCCTTCGACCTGGCGGGGCAGCGGCCGGCGTATTGGTACTCTTCGCTGGGGTACTCCTTCGGGGTCTCCGCGCCGGCGTTGGGACTCACCGTGAGCTTCTATAGCGCGCAGAGCGACTCCATCCTCGGCACGGGGAGCGGCCTCTCTTGGTCCTACCCACCTCCCATTTCGTTCGTCGGCGCCACGATCTGGGTCGCCAGCGAGGAGACCTGGAAGACGACACCGTGGCCCCACACCGGTGTATCCGTTTCGTTCTCCATCTCCGCCACCGATATCGAGGCCGCCGGCGGCTTCTCTCCGGGGCGCATGGCGCAGATGAGCGCGGGGGCCCGGCGCGCGGCGAGGGTGGCCAACTTCGCCGCCACCGCGTTGAACAACGTGGGAGTAACGTACAACCGAGTCGTCACGGTCTGCCTGGGTGCCGTCGATCCCGCCCTTGCCCCACAGACCCCCCGCACCTGGTGCAAGTGATTCCTTGAGAATCCGCACCACGAAAGCCTCCGGCTTGGAGCGCTAGCGGGAGGCGCAAGACCCCGAGATCGCGCACGAAAAACCGCCCGGTCCTCGCGGATCGGGCGGTGGCTGGGGCGCCGGGCGGATGCCGTCGGGCATCCTCTTGGGGCCGGCCGGACTGGGCCGGCCTCGGAGACTCCCGCTGGGCGGGGCCATCCTGTATGCCCGGGACCCCCCTTTGCCACCGTCAAGATACGCCAGGCCGTCTGTAGAAAGTGTGAAAGAGCCTGTAAGGCGAGTTCCCCACCCCTTCATGCCCTTGCGGTCAGATTGCGGGCGTGACGAGCCCGGCGGTCTTCCAGGCACGCGGCCTGACCAAGGTCTACCACGTCGGTGAGGTGGACGTCTTCGCCCTCCGCGACGTGGACCTCGACCTCTACCCCGGCGAGTTCGTCGTCCTCCTCGGCCCCTCCGGCAGCGGGAAGTCCACCCTCCTCAACATCCTCGGCGGGCTCGACGTGCCCACCCGCGGGACCGTGCGCTTCCTGGAGCACGATCTCACCCGGAGCAACGACCAGGACCTGACCCGCTACCGCCGGGAGCACGTCGGGTTCGTCTTCCAGTTCTACAACCTCATCCCCTCGCTCACCGCGCTGGAGAACGTGGCCCTGGTCACCGACATCGCCGAGCGCCCGATGGACCCGGCGGAGGCCCTCGGCATCGTCGGCCTGGAGGACCGGCTCCACCACTTCCCGGCCCAGCTCTCCGGCGGCGAGCAGCAGCGGGTGGCCATCGCCCGGGCGATCGCCAAGCAGCCCGACGTGCTCCTCTGCGACGAGCCCACCGGCGCCCTCGACTACGAGACCGGCCTGGTGGTGCTCGAGGCGCTGGCCGAGGTGAACGCGCGACTCGGCACCCTGGTCGCGGTCATCACCCACAACGCCGCGATCGGAGGGATGGGCCACCGGGTGATCCGGATGCGGAGCGGCCAGATCGTCGAGGTCCGGCAGAACGAACAGCGGCTCCAGCCCACGGAGATCGTCTGGTGAAGGGGCTCCGGTCGATCCACCGCAAGGTCCTCCGCGACCTCTGGCACCTGCGGAGCCAGATGCTCGCCGTGGCGACGGTCATGGCCTGCGGGATCGCGATGTTCGTGACCCTCCGCAGCATGCACGGCTGGCTCCGGGACACGATGGACGGCTACTACGCCGAGTACCGCTTTGCCCACGTCTTCGCGAGCGCTCGCAGGGTCCCCTCGGCCCTCGGCCGCGAGCTCGCCGCGGTCCCCGGCGTGGCGGCCGTGCGGACCCGCGTGGTGGTGGACGTGACGCTCGACCTGCCCGGCCTGGACGAGCCCGGCACAGGTCGCCTGGTCGGGATCCCGGACGAGCGCACCCCCATCGTCAACGACGTCTACCTGAAGGCGGGACGCTACCTCCGCCCCGGGCGGCCGGGCGAGGTCTTGGCCAGCGAGGCGTTCGCCCGCGCCAACGGCCTGCAGGTGGGCGACTCGATCCCGGCCGTGATCCACGGCCGGTGGCAGCGGCTCCGGATCGTCGGGATCGCCCTCTCGCCAGAGTTCGTCTACGAGATCCGCGGGATCGGCGACGTCTTCCCGGACAACCGGCGCTTCGGCGTCCTCTGGATGGGCGAGCGGGCCCTCGCCTCGGCCTTCGAGATGGAGGGCGCGTTCAACGACGCCGCGCTGGCGCTGGGGCCCGGGGCCTCCGAGGCGGACGTGATCGAGGCGGTGGACCGGATGCTCGCGCCCTACGGCGGCACCGGGGCCTACGGCCGGGACGACCACTTCTCCCACCTCTTCCTCTCCGGCGAGATCGAAGAGACGGAGATCACCAGCGTGCTGATCCCCTCGATCTTCCTGGGGGTCACCGCCTTCCTGCTCCACATGGTGCTGGGACGGCTGGTGGCCACCCAGCGCGACCAGATCGCCGTGCTCAAGGCGTTCGGCTACCGCAACGGCGCGATCGCGGCGCATTACCTCCAGCTCGCCCTCGGCCCGGTGCTGGTGGGCGCCGCCGCCGGCACCGGCCTGGGGGTCTGGTTGGCGGGCGCCCTGGCCCGGGTCTACGTCCGGTTCTTCCAGTTCCCGGTCATCGGCTACCAGCAGGACTGGGGTGTCGTGGCCGCGGCCTTCGTCGTGAGCGCGGGCGCGGCGCTGGCCGGCGCGATCGCCGCCGTGCGCCGCGCGGTGCGGCTCCCGCCGGCGGAGGCGATGCGGCCCGAGGCCCCGGCCGAGTTCCGCCCCGGCCTGGTGGAGCGGATGGGGCTCCAGCGGCTCGTGGCCCCGGCGGAGCGGATCATCCTGCGGAACATCGAGCGCCGGCCCGGGAAGGCTGCGCTCTCCGTGCTGGGTATCGCGCTCGCCACCGCGATCATGATGGTGGGCTGGTACATGTTCGACATGATGGACGTGATGAAGGTCATCCAGTTCCAACAGGCGCAGCGCTACGACCTGATGGTGGTGTTCCATACGCCGCAGTCGGCGGCGGCGCGGTGGGAGCTGGCCCGGCTGGATGGGGTCCGGGCGGTCGAGCCGTTCCGGGCGGCGCCGGTGCGGCTTCGGGCGGGTCCCCGGAGCCGGCGCACGTCCATCCTCGGGCTCACCCCCGGGAGCGAGCTGCAGCGACTGGTGGACCGGCATCAGGCGGTCCGGGGCGTGCCCCGCGGCGGGCTCCTGCTCTCGGACATCATCGCGGGACGGCTCGGCGTCCGCGCGGGCGACTCCCTCACCGTCGAGGTGCTCGAGGGCAAGCGCCCGATGCGCCGCATGCTGGTCGCCTCGGTGAGCGAGGACATCATCGGAAGCGGCGCGACCATGAGCCTGCCCGCGCTCAACGCCCTGCTGGGGGAGGGCGGCACCTTGTCCGGAGCCTTCCTCCGGGTGGACCCGTTGCGGGAGGGGCCGCTCTACCGGACCCTCAAGGCCACGCCCGCGGTGGGCGGCGTGGTGATCCGCGCGTCGGTCGTACAGGGGTTCGAGGACACGATCGCGGAGAGCTTCATGATCTCGATCACCGTGATGGTGCTCTTCGCCTGCGTGATCGCCGCGGGCATCGTCTACAACGGGGCCCGGGTGGCCCTCTCCGAGCGGGGGCGAGAGCTGGCGAGCCTCCGGGTGCTCGGCTTCACCAAGCGGGAGGTCACCCGGCTCCTGCTCGGCGAGCAGGGGCTCTTGACCCTGCTGGGGATCCCAGTCGGGTTCCTGATCGGATACGGTCTGGCGCTCCTGATTGTATACCGCTTCGAGACCGACCTCTTCCGCCTGCCCCTCGTGGTGCGTCCGTCCACCTATCTCTATACCCTGGCGGTGGTGGCTGCCGCGGCGGTGCTCTCCGCCCTGGCGGTCCGCCGCCGCATCCATCGGCTGGACCTGATCGCCGTGCTGAAGACGAGGGAATGAGCCGTGAGATTCGAGCGAAGATATGCCTGGTGGGCCGCGAGCGCGGCGGCGATCGCCCTGCTCCTCTTCTGGATGATCCGGCCGGAGACCGTCTCGGTCGAGACCGCGCCCGCCGCCGTCGGGCCCCTGGCCGTCACCGTCGGCGACGAGGGCCAGACCCGGGTGCGCAACCGGCACGTCGTGACGGCGCCCGTCTCGGGCCGGCTCGACCGGATCGCGCTCCAGGTCGGCGATCCGATCCGACCCGGGATGGTGGTGGCCCGTCTCCTCCCGCTGGCCCTCGATGCCCGGAGCCGCCAACGGGCGGAGGCCGCCCTCGCCGCGAGCCGCGACCTGGAGCGCTCCGCGGCCGCCGCCGTGGGCGAGGCGCGGACCGGACTGGAGCAGGCCCGGGCCGATCGAGAGCGGGCCGAGCGCCTCCTGACCAGCGGCGGGATCGCCCCGGCCGACGTGGAGCGCCTCCAGCGGGTGGAGCGGGCCCGCGAGAGGGAGCTGGACGCGGCCGAGGGACGCGCGGCCGCCGCGGCCCACGAGGTGGAGGTGGCCCGGTCGGCATTGATGGCCGCCGATCCGGCTTCGGCGGCGGGCGCGAGAGGAGGCGGCCTCTCCCTGACCTGCCCGTTCGGCGGGAGGGTCCTGGCTCTCCCCGAGCGCAGCGCCCGAACGGTCGCGGCCGGAGAGCCGATCCTGGAGATCGGCGACCCGGGCGACCTGGAGGTCGTCGTGGACCTCCTGTCCGCGGACGCCGTGAAGGTGGAGCCCGGCATGCCGATGCTGCTGACCGGCTGGGGCGGCGACTCGGCGCTCGCGGGGCGCGTCCGCCGAGTCGAGCCGTCGGGGTTCACCAAGGTCTCGGCCCTGGGCGTGGAGGAGCAGCGGGTCAACGTGGTGGGAGATCTCATCGCTCCCCCGCCCTCGCTGGGCGATCGGTTCCGAGTGGACGTCCGGATCGTCCTCTGGGAGGCCGACAGCGTGCTCCGGGTGCCCTCGAGCGCCCTGTTCCGTCGCGGGAGCGGGTGGGCCCTCTTCGTAGTGGAGGATGGCCGCGCCCGGGAACGCCCGGTGACGATCGGCCACGAGTCCCAGACCGAGGCGGAGGTCGTGAAGGGGATCGCTTCCGGCGACCGGATCATCCGTCACCCGACGGACCAGGTGCGGGACGGCGTCCGGGTGTCCGACACATCGGTGCCTCGGTGAAGGACGCGGTCGCTCTTTCGAATCCGTCAACGCACGACGGCCCGAGTCATCTCGGGCCGTCCTATGCGGTGTGCTGGTTGCATGAGGGCTACCCCCGGGCGCAGACCGCATACGCCCGGAAGGCCGACCGGCTGTCGGCGTCCGGACCCTCATTTCGGAACACGAATTCCCAACCGGCGCCACCCGCGCCAGGCCTCGTGACCAGCACCCGGAGCGCCTGCGTGGGGAAGAGCGGCTCGTAGCCGCCCGCCATCGCCCGCTTCCCGCCCGGACAGATGATCGTCCGAGAGACCGTGGCGGAGATCCCAACCGCGATCTGCTCCGTGGTCACGACCTCGTAACCCGAGACGCCGTCGGGGCCCCGTGGCCCTTCCGGTCCCGACTGCCCAGGGGCTCCGGGTGGGCCCGGCGGCCCCGGCGGCCCGGCGGCTCCAGGCGGTCCGGCGTCACCGGGGGGCCCCGGCGGCCCTGCCCCGCCGGGCGGTCCGGGCTCTCCAGGTGGACCGGGCGGCCCAGCTCCGCCAGGCGGTCCGGTCCCTCCTGGCGGACCGGGCGGTCCCGCACCCCCCGGTGGGCCCGGCGGTCCGATCGCTCCGGGC
>JBFIUJ010000163.1:0-6870 GCA_041607595.1 Gemmatimonadales bacterium
CGGAAATAGAGATCCTCGCGGAAGGTCCCCTCGGCCACGGCCCGCTCGAGGAGCTGGTTGGTCGCGGCCAGCACCCGGACGTTCACCCGGTGGGTGGTGGAGGAGCCGATCCGCTGAAGCTCGCCGCTCTCCAGGACCCGGAGGAGCTTGGCCTGTGCCTCGGGCTGCAGGTCCGCCACTTCGTCCAGGAGGAGGGTGCCGCCGTCGGCCAGCTCGAAGCGGCCGATGCGCCGCTCGACGGCCCCGGTGAAGGCGCCGCGCTCGTGTCCGAACATCTCGGACTCCAGCAGCTCCCGCGGGATGGCCGCGCAGTTGACCGTGACGAACGGGCGATCGCGCCGCTGGCTCGCCCGGTGGATCGCGGTCGCGACCAGCTCCTTGCCGGTGCCCGATTCGCCCGTGATGAGCACCCGAGCGTCGGTCGGACCGACCCGCGCGATGGTCTCCCGCAGCGTCGTCAGTGCTGCGCTCTCGCCCACCAGGTGCTCGGGCCGCGAGGCCGCCACCTGGAGAGCCTGGTTCTCGACCCGTGCCCGCCGCAGCTCGAGCGCGGCGCGGAGGGTGACGAGCACGGCCTCGGGCGCCAGCGGCTTCTCCAAGAACTGGAAGGCCCCCAGCTGGGTGGCCCGCACCGCGTCGGCCAGCTGGGCCTTGCCGCTCATCATGATCACCGGGGCCTCGAGCCCGCGGGCCGCCATCGCCTGGAGCGTGTCCAGCCCGCCGCGTCCCGGCATGAGCAGGTCGAGGAACACCGCGTCCGGCGCGGCGCGATCCTGGGCCAGCAGGGCGGCGTCGCCGCTTCCGGCCTCTTCCACCTCGTAGCCCTCGGCCACGAGCAGCGCGCTCAACATGCGCCGGAGGTTCGCCTCGTCGTCGACCAGCAGGATGCGGGGGGCCATGGGGTCGGAAAGATAGACCGGATCAGTCGCAGGGGAGCCGGACCACGAGGGTGGCACCGCCCCCCGGGGTCTCCTCCACGGCGACTCGCCCCCCGTGGGCCTCGACCGTCTGGCGGACCAGGGCGAGACCGAGCCCGGTGCCGGACGGCTTCGTCGTGAAGTAGGGTTCGAACACGCGCTCCCGGTCGTCGGGCGGGATGCCCGGTCCGTGGTCGGCCACCTGCACCCGGACGCCATGCTCGCCCTCGGGCCCCACCGCCACGCGCAGGCGCCCGCCGCCGCCGCTCGCCTCGGCCGCGTTGTGGAGGATGTTGCTGAAGGCGCGGCGCAGCGGATCGTAGTGACCCCTGATGCAGGGCGTCGCCGGGTCCACGGCGAGGTCGGTCTCGATCGCCGGCGGGAGGACGGTGCGCGCGAGCTGGGTCAGCAGCTCCCCGAGGTCCACCAGGGCGGCGGGGCCCTCGGGAAGGCGGCCCAGATCGGTGAACTCGCGCGCCAGCTGCTCGAGCCGGGTGGATTCGGCGGCGAGGACCTCCAGGGCCTCCCGCTGAGACGGCTCCGCCGAGCGCTGGAGCTGAGCCACCGCGAATCGGATCGGGGTGAGCGGGTTCTTCATCTCATGGGCCACTCGGCGGGCCATTTCCTGGAACGCGCGCAACCGGGCCGCCTCGATCTCCTGGGCGCGCCCCTGCTCGAGGCCCACCGCCATCTCGCGGAGCGCGGTGCGGAGGGCGGCGAACTCCGGGGCGCCGCGGCGGGGGTTCGCGTCGGGGATCGGCTCGTGCCGGAGGATGTGGCCGGTCCAGCCCACCAGCTCGTCGATCGGTCGGCTCAGCTGCCGCGACAGATGCCCACCGAGTCGCACCGACGCATAGAGCAGCAGGGCGCCGAAGGTCAGGAGGGCAACGGTGAGACCGCCCGTGTAGTAGCGGCTGTAGGCATGCGCCGCCTGGCTTCGGCTCAGGGCCTCGTTCAGCTCGGCCGCGTGGGCCGCCAGCGCCCTCCGCGCGTCGGGGCCGAGGCGCGTGGTGTCCACGGTCTCCAGCAGGAGCCGCCCCGACGCGGCAACCTGCTCCACCGCCGCGCGGCCGGCCGACCCGGGGTTGGCCGCCTGCAGGGTCAGAGCCCACCCCGCGATGACGATGGCGGTCGGGACCACGCCGAGCGCGATCAGGACCAGGAGAATGCGCTGACGGAAGGTGATGAGCATCGCCCCAATTATACGCCCCCGGTGGGCGGGGCCGCCTCACCTCCCTGCGGGTGCTCCCAGCGGAGGCCGGCGCGGCCGCAGGCGAGCCCGATCATCCCGCCCAGGGCCGTGCCCAGCCAATCGGACCACGGCAGGGGGTCCATCCCGAAGACGCGCGGGAGCCCGGCGAGCGCCAGGGCCGCGAGCCCCCCCAGCAGCAGGGGCGCCGCCCCGCCGGCGCGGGCCGCCCAGTAGCCGAGCAGCAGCAGGAGGGCCGCCGACCATGCCGCCGAGGCGAGCCGGCGCTCGGGCCCCATGCTGTAATGGAAGGGCAGCAGGAGCGCCCAGCCCAGTGTCGGCGTGAGGGGGACCTGGTAGGACCGCTCCCCGGCGGCCGACGAGCGGCGGACGAAGAGCCGCCGCCCCTCGAGGCCGCCCTCGAGACGGGCCGTGTCCTCCCGCGCCGGCTCCAGCGCCCCAGCCAAGCGGACCGCAGGGGTGCGGAGGCGGAGAGCCGCGGCCCGGGTCCGCAGCCGGAAGACGAGGTCCCGGTCCAGCTGTCCCAGGATGAAGATCTCCCGTTGATGCTCGTCGAACACGCTGACGATGGGGGCGAGCCCCCAGGTCCGCTCGTCGGCCACGGCGGTCGCGGTGACGACCGTCGGCGCGACCAGCAGGCGCTCGCGCAGCGATCGACTGTCGAGCGCGGGGCCCGGCGGGAGCGGGTCGCCGTCCACCGCGGCGGAGAGCACCCGCCCGGGGAAGGTCTCGAGGTGAGCCAGGTTCGGCGCCCACTGGCCGTAGTAGGTGTCCAACGGGAGGGACGGTGCCAGTAGCCAGGCCGTTCCCGCCAGGATGCTGAGCCAGAGGACCGCGCCCGCGCCGAGCAGGCGGCGCGCGGCCGGCACGGCCGGCAGGAGCCAGCCGCGCCAAGCGGCGGCGAGCCAGCAGCCGAGCCCGCCGCCCGCCGTGTTGGTGAGGAGATCGCTCAGCGAGGCATCCCGCCCGACGAGGACCTTCATCTGCAGCAGCTCGACGAACAGCGTGGTGATGAACGAGAGGATCAGCGCCCGCGGCCAGGAGAAGCCGGCCAGGGCGAGGCCGGCGCCGAGCGGCACGAAGAGGAGCACGTTCATGATCACGTCCACCGCGCCGAGCTCGCCGCAGACCAGGCAGGTCAGCGGGGTCATCACCACCAGGTCCACGTTCCTCGGGTGCGAGCGCAGGGTGAGGGCCGCGATCGCGGCGAGGGCCGCCAGAATCACCGCGTAGCCGACGTGTCGGGTCCTCCGGGACATGGGTGCTCCGGTATCGAAGTCAGGGACTCGGGTGGCCTGGTGGAATCACGCCACAGCCCGCGACGGGCGAGCCCACGCGCGGCGTCAGGGGAGGGGCAGCACGCTCCTTGCTCCGGTCCACGGCGAGTCGACCGGACCGACGTGCTACCCCCAGGAGTATATTGGCCCCATGCCAGACGGGAACCGCCACATCTTCAGCGTCGACGTGGAGGAGTACTTCCAGGTCAACGCCTTCGACGCCGCCGTGCCCCGGGACCGCTGGGATGGCCTTCCGAGCCGGGTCGAGGGGAGCGTGGATCTCCTGCTCGAGCTGCTTGCGCGCCACGGCGCCAAGGGGACGTTCTTCACCCTCGGCTGGGTGGCCGACCGGAAGCCGCACCTCGTCCGGCGCATCGTGGAGGCCGGGCACGAGATCGCGTCGCACAGCTGGTGGCACCGGAAGGTGACCTCTCTCACCCCAGCGGAGTTCAGGGAGGACGTCCGGTCCTCCAAGGCACGGCTCGAGGACGCGTCCGGCCGCCGGGTCCTCGGGTTCCGCGCGCCGAGCTTCTCGATCGGTCCGGGAGTGGAGTGGGCCTTCGACGTCCTGCTGGAGGAAGGCTATCGGTACGACTCGAGCCTGTTCCCCATCCGCCGGCCTGGTTACGGATACCCCGGTGCGGAGCCGCGCCCGCACCTGATCCACCGCGCGGCGGGCGACCTGCTGGAGCTGCCCCTCGCCACCACCGTCCTCCTGGGGGTGCGCCTACCGGCGGCGGGCGGCGGGTACTTCCGCCAGCTGCCGTACGCCCTCACCGCCCGGGCCTTTCGGGAGCACGAGGAGCGGGCCGAGCCCGCCTCGTTCTACATCCATCCCTGGGAGGTGGACCCCGACCAGCCGAGGCTGAGCGTATCGCTCCTGTCCCGCCTGCGACACTACTCGGGGCTCCGCCGCACCCTCCCCCGACTCGAGCGCCTCCTGGCCCGATTCCGCTTCACCTCCGTCGCGGAGCTCTTCGGAATGGACCTCGCGCCCTCGGCCGGGCCTTGGACACCCGCGCTCCTCGCATGACGGTCGCCGCCTTCGCCGGTCCGCCGGCGGAATGGGACGGGTTCGCTCGGGAACAGCCCGGCTACACCCACTTTCACGGCTACGGATGGAAGGGAGTCATCGAGCGCGTCTTCGGCCACGAATGCCTCTACCTCGCGGCGCGGGACGATCGGGGCGGGCTCGCCGGCGTGCTGCCGCTGGTCCGCGTGCGGAGCCTCCTCTTCGGCCATTACCTGGTCTCGATGCCCTTCGTGAATTACGGCGGCCCGCTGGGAGAGCGGTCCGCGGTGCGCGCGCTGGCGGCCCACGCGAGGGCGCGGGCGGACGACGACGGCGCCCGCCTCCTCGAGCTTCGGAGCCGGATCGAGCTCCCGCTCGACCTCCCGGCGTCCCACCGCAAGATCACCGTCGTCCTCGACCTGCCCGACACCCCGGAGGCGCTCCAGCGGAGCCTCGGTGCCAAGCTGCGGAGCCAGGTCCGGCGCCCGGCGAAGGAGGGCGTGACCGTTCGGTTCGGCGCGGACCAGGTGGCTCCCTTCTTCGAGGTGTTCTCCCGCCACATGCGCGATCTGGGGACGCCCACCCAGCCGCGACGCCTCTTCGAGGCCATCGCGGAGGCGTTCGGGCCGGACGCGTGGTTCGGTTGCGCCTACTTGGCCGATCGGCCCATCGCCGCCGGAGCCGGCTTCCGATGGGGCGACGAGGTCGAGATGACCTGGGCCTCCTCGCTGGTGGAGTTCAACCGGATCGCGCCCAACATGATGCTGTACTGGTCCTTCATGGAGCGGGGCATCGCCGAGGGCCTGGCCCGCTTCAACTTCGGCCGATGCACCCCGGGGAGCGGCACCCACCGGTTCAAGCGCCAGTGGGGCGGGCGGGACGAGCGACTCTGGTGGTACCAGCACTCCAGCGGCGAGGAGGCCAGCACCCCATCGCCGGACGACGGGGCCTACGCCTGGGGGCCCAGGATCTGGAGGCACCTCCCCGTCCCCCTGGCGACGGCGCTCGGCCCCCGGATCGTGCGCTCCATTCCGTGATCCGCGCTCAGCCACCGGTCCACAGCCCCATCCCGTTTTCCGCGCTCCTCGCCGGGGCCGCTGCGCTGCTCGGCCTCGCGCGGAGGGCCCGCCGCGGGGTGGAGACGCAGCTCACCCACGCCTTCCCCGGCCGGCGGCTCGTCCTCACCGACAGCGGCACCGCCGCCCTCACCTTGGCCCTGAGGAACGCCTGCGCGGGGCGGCCGGCGGCCATCCCGGCCTACTGCTGCTACGACGTCGCGACGGCGGTGGACGGGGCCGGGGTGGACTTCTTCCTCTACGACCTCGATCCCGTGACGCTGGGCCCCGACTTCGGCTCCCTCAGGCGGGCCTTGGACGGCGGGGCGGGAGCCGTCCTCGCGGTCCACCTCTACGGGTTGCCGGTGGATTGGCCCAGGCTCGAGGCCCTCGCGGCGGAGTACGGAGCCGATGTCGTCGAAGATGCGGCCCAGGGAGCCGGGGGCTCGATCGATGGGCGACCGCTCGGCACCCTCGGCCCGGTTGGGGTCCTCAGCTTCGGGCGAGGGAAGGGCATGACCGGCGGTGGGGGCGGGGCGCTGGCCCTGGGGGCCGGCTTGGATCACGTTGGAGACGATCTCCCCCCAGGCCGAGCGTCCGCTCGATCGGTGGCGGCGCTGGCCGCCCAATGGCTCCTGGCCCGGCCGGCGGTCTATGGGATTCCCTCCTCCATCCCCTGGCTGGGCCTGGGCGACACGGTCTACCGCCCGCCGTCGCCGCCGGCGAGGCTGTCGCCGGTCTCCCGGGCGGTGCTGTCCCGGACACTTCCGGAAGCGGGAGCGGAGGCCGAGCGCCGACGGAGGAACGCGGCGCGGCTCCACGCCCTGCTGGCCCCCACACCCCTCCGGCCGCTCCGGTCCGGCGTCGGAACTCCGGGGTATTTGCGTGCTCCGGCGATGGCGCCGCCTTCGATCCGACCCCTCCTGCGCATCCCGGCCGCACGCGCGCTCGGCATCATGCCGGGCTACCCGCGGTCGCTCGCGGACCTGGAGGGCTTCGGGGCCCGCCGTCGCAACCCGGGCGAGGCCCTGGCGGTCTCCCGGGACCTCGCGGCGGGGCTGGTCACGTTTCCCACCCACGGGTTGCTGCGCGAGCGGGACTGGAAGCGGCTGGCGGGGTGGCTGGCGGCGCTGCCCGGGGAATGAGCCGGCGGTGGGCCGGCGGTGCTGTAGCGAAGCTGGCGCGACACTTCCACGACTCCGTTCCGGCCGCGATCACAGGACGGATGTGATCCAGGACCCTCAATAAGTGTCACTATTCGTGACACAATCTTTGTTACAATGCAGTAATATGCAGAAGCATAACTAGCTATTAATAATGGAGTTATAGTTGTGTTGTTGGTGCAACGCTGCTGTGGTGTATTGTTTTTCCTCTTGCAGGGATCCCCGACTTCTGCGAC
>JBFIUJ010000164.1:0-6869 GCA_041607595.1 Gemmatimonadales bacterium
AGGCGATGACGCTGGCGTTCGCGCTGTACGACGACTTCGCCAAGGTCCGCGCGGCCGCACGCATCATGGAGCAGCTGTACCAGGTGTTCACCGAGCACGGCGCCTCGCTGGCCGAGATCAATCCGCTGGCGACGACCACCGACGGGCAGGTGCTTGCCCTGGACGCCAAGATCTCCATCGACGAGAACGAGCTGGCCCGCCGGCCGGACCTGGCGCTGCTGCGCGACGAGTCGGCCGAGGAGCCGAGCGAAGTCGCGGCGCGCCGGGCCAACCTGACCTTCATCAAGCTCGATGGCGACGTCGGTTGCGTCGTGAACGGGGCCGGGCTCGCCATGGCGACGATGGACCTGGTGAAGTACTATGGCGGCGACCCGGCCAACTTCTTGGATATCGGCGGCAGCTCGAATCCCGACAAGGTCGTCCAGGCGCTCAAGATCATCACCGCCGATCCCAACGTGAAGGCGATCCTCTTCAACATCTTCGGCGGCATCACCCGCACGGACGACGTCGCCAACGGCATCGTCACCGCGACCCGTCAGTTCAAGGTCGGCGTCCCCATCGTCATCCGGCTGACCGGCACCAACGAGGAGGAGGCGCTCGCCATCCTCGGGAAGGTGGGCATGCCGGCGCTGAGCGACATGGACGAGGCGGTGCAGAAGGTGGTGGCCCTGGCCAAGGAGGCGGCGTGAGCATCTTCGTCGATCGGAAGACTCGCCTGGTGGTGCAGGGCATCACCGGGCGGGACGGGTCCTTTCACGCTCGTCAGATGATGGACTACGGCACTCCCGTCGTGGCCGGGGTGACCCCCGGCAAGGGTGGGCAGACGTTCGAGGAGAAGGTGCCGGTCTTCGACACGGTGGCGGAGGCCGTGGCCCGGACCCAGGCGAACACCGCCATCATCTACGTGCCGCCGGGCGGCGCGGCCGGAGCGATCTACGAGGCGGCGGACGCCGGCATCCTCCTCATCGTTTGCATCACCGAGGGCGTCCCCGTCCTGGACATGACTCGGGTGATGCCTTACCTGCGAGAGCGCGGCGCCCGCCTGGTCGGCCCCAACTGCCCCGGCCTCATCACGCCGGGCCAGGCGAAGGTGGGGATCATCCCGGGCAACATCTGCACCCCGGGACGGATCGGGCTGGTGTCGCGGAGCGGGACGTTGACCTACGAGGTGGTGCACCACCTGACCCGAAACGGGATCGGGCAGAGCACCTGCGTCGGGATCGGGGGGGACCCGATCATCGGGACCAACTTCATCGACTGCCTTCGGGCCTTCCAGGACGATCCCGAGACCGAGGCCATCGTGATGATCGGCGAGATCGGGGGCACGGACGAGCAGCAGGCCGCCGAGTTCGTCCGCGCGCACGTGACCAAGCCGGTCATGGGCTTCATCGCCGGCCAGACGGCGCCCAAGGGCCGCCGCATGGGTCATGCAGGCGCCATCATCTCCGGCTCGTCGGGAACGGCGGAGGAGAAGATCGCCGCGTTTCGGGAGGCGGGCATCGCGGTGATGAAGCGTCCCGCCGAAGTCGTCTCGCTCCTCAAGGCGCACGTGTGATCCTCGCGGACCTGCTTGGCCCCGGGCGCATCGTCGTGCCGCTCGACGCGGCGACGGTTCCGGAGGCGGCGCAGGTCCTGGCGGAGGCGTGCATTCGAGACGGACGCGTCGCGCATCCCGCGCGGCTCCGCGCCGTGCTGGCCCAGATCCACGCCGAGGACTCGGTCAGCCTGGGCGATCGCGCCCACCTGCCGCATGTGCGGACCGACGCCGTCCCGAGCCTGGTGGCGGCCCTGGGCGTGGCCCCGCGCCCGATCCCCGGACCGGTCCGTGACGGGCCGGCCGCTCGGGTGGTGCTCCTGGTGTTGGCCCCGCCCACCGAGGCCGTGTCCTACCTCCAGGCGGTGGCGGCCTTCGTGCGGGTGCTCGCCCGGCGCGAGGCGGTCGCGGCGCTCGAGGCGGCGCGCACGCCGCAGGACGTGATGGTCTCGGACGTCCTCCGGGAGCGGATCGGGTCGGGCCAGCTCCTGGTGCGGGACGTGATGACCGCGCAGGCCGTCGCGGTCGGCCCGGACGCGTCGCTGGACGAGGCCGCGACGCTGCTCCTGCGGCACGGGATCACCGCCGTCCCGGTCGTGAACCCGGCGGCGGAGGTGATCGGACTCATCTCCCATCGGGAGCTGTTGCGGCACCTGATCCAGCCCATGCTGGCCGCGCCCGGAGGGGAGGGAGGAGGATCGGGACCGGGACGGGATCTGCCGCGCGAGCGCGCGGCGCCGACGGTCGGCGCCGTGATGTCCCGCACGGTGCTGTGCCTCAACGAGGAGCAGGCGCTGTCGGACGTCGCCCGGCTCATGGTGGACAAGGACATCGACCGGCTGCCGGTCGTGCGCCAGGGCCTCCTCACCGGCTTCCTGACGCGGGCGGACATCGTCCGACGCGTGCTGGGCAACGAGGGTCGCCGGGGATGACGCGACCATCCATCTGCAACCCCCACGGAGCGTGGACGTGAGCAAACTGACCCTCGGGATCGTCAAGCCGGACGCCGTCGCCTCGGGCAAGACCGGGCTGATCGTGGCCCACCTGCAGCGCGCGGGTTTCACGCTGCGGGCGGCGCGGCTCACGCGGCTCTCCCGCGCGGAGGCGGAGGCCTTCTACGCGGTGCACCGTGGACGCCCGTTCTACGAGGAGCTGGTAGGGTTCATGACCAGCGGGCCCTGCCTGCCCATGGCGCTGGAGCGGGCCGACGCGGTGGCCGAGCTGCGCTCGGTGATCGGCGCCACCGACCCGGCGGAGGCCGCCCCGGGGACGGTGCGGAAGCTCTACGCGGAGTCGAAGGGACGGAACGCCATTCACGCGTCCGACAGCGACGAAAACGCGCGCCGGGAGGTGGGTTTCTTCTTCGCGGAGGGTGAGCTCGCCGGCCTCTGGGCCTGAATCCGGGTTTCCTTGACCCCGGGCGGAAGGACCCAATAGATTTAAGGGCTATGCTTCTTGTGGACGCGCGCAGGGCCCGGCGGGAGTCGGTCGAGACGATCGGCCAGCTGGATCCGAGCGACGCCGCCTTCGCGGGGCTGGACCTCCACCTCGCCGGGCCGGTCGCCGTCCACGGGCGCCTGCAGTCCACCGGCGAGGACGAGTTCCTCTGGCGGGCGACCGTGGCCGGCGTCGTGCGAGGGGAATGCCGCCGATGCCTCCGGGAGCTCGCGGTCCCCGTGGACATCGCGGTGGACGTGCTCTTCAGCGCCGACCCCGACGCGGCGGACGACCCCAGCGTCTATCCGCTGACGCCGCCGGTCCAGGCGATCGACGTGGGGGCCGCCGTGCGCGAGGAGCTGGCGCTCGCCGCCCCGACCTATCTGCTGTGCCGGGACGACTGTCCCGGTCTCTGCCCCCGGTGCGGGGCGGATCTGAACGCGGGGAGCTGCGTCTGCGCGGCGCCCGCCGAACCTGTTTGAGGTAGCGCATGGCGGTTCCCAAGAGACGGACGTCCAAGTCCCGCAAGCGGCTCCGCCGGGGCCACCACTCGGCCGAAGGGCCGAGGCCCCAGGCCTGCCCCCGGTGCGGCGGGCCCAAGCTCTCCCACCGCGTCTGCGGCGCCTGCGGCTATTACCGCGGCACCAAGCGGGTCGAGGTCGAGGACGCCTGAGCGTGATTCGCGTCGCGCTGGACGCCATGGGCGGAGACCACGCGCCGAAGGCGGAAATCGAAGGAGCGCTGGAGGCCCTGGCCGAGCTGCCTGACGTCCGGGTACAGCTCGTGGGCCGTCCGGAAGTCATCGAGGAGGAGCTCGCCCGGCATCCCCAGGCGGATCGCAGCCGGCTGGAGATCCACCCGGCCATGGAGGTCATCGGCATGGCCGAGCGACCCCTCGCCGCCATCCGGAAGAAGCGGGACTCGAGCATCATGGTCGGCCTGGGCATGCAGAAGGCGGGGCAGTCCGACGCCTTCGTCTCCGCCGGCAACACCGGCGCGATCCTCGCCGCCTCCACCCTCTCGCTCGGCCTCCACCACGGGGTCGAGCGCGCCACCGTCGCCACCCTGTTCCCCACCGCGGACCTGCCGGTCCTCGTCCTGGACGCCGGCGCCAACGTCGACTGCTCCCCCAAGGAGCTCGCCGGGTTCGCCTACCTCGGCACCGTCTACGTGCGGGACATCCTGGCCCGGGCCAATCCGTCCGTGGGGCTGCTCAACATCGGCGAGGAGGACGAGAAGGGGAACGCCATCTCCAAGGAGGCCCACCAGCTCCTCAAGGCGAGCCCCGGGCTGAACTACGTCGGCAACATCGAAGGGCGCGACATCCTGGCCGGCCACTCCAAGTTCGGTCACGTGGACGTCGTCGTGTGCGACGGCTTCGTGGGGAACATCGTCCTGAAGTTCTACGAGTCGGTCGCCCGCCTCATCCTCCGCCTGGTCAAGACCAAGGCCCCCGACGTGCTCGGGCGGCAGGATATCCAGGACCTCTTCCGGATCCTGGATTATGCGGAGTACGGCGGCGCGCCCCTCCTCGGCGTGCGCGGGGTCTCGATCGTCTGCCACGGCTCCTCCACCCACTCCGCCTTCCGGAACGCGATCCGCGTCGCCGTCCAGGCGGTCACCACCGGCCTCAACCAGCACATCGCGGCCCAGTTCGCGGAGCGGGAGGCGGCGGCCCAGGCATGATCTCCCGCCCCTTCGCCGCCATCACGGGCCTTGGGGTCGCCGTGCCGTCCCGGGTGGTGACCAACGCCGACTTCGAGCAATGGCTCGACACCTCGGACGAGTGGATCGTCGAGCGGACCGGGATCCGGGAGCGGCGCTACGCGGCCCCCGACCAGTCCACCGCCATGCTCGCCCAGGAGGCGGCCTGCCGGGCCCTCGACCAGGCCGGAGTGTCCGCGGCCGACCTGGACGTCATCGTGATGGGCACCGTGACGCCGGACCGCCTGCTCCCCGCCGCCGCCTGCGACCTCCAGGCGCTGATCGGCGCCACCCGGGCCGCCGCCTTCGACGTCGCCGCGGCCTGCCCGGGCTTCATCTACGCGCTCACCGTCGCCGAAGGCCTGATCGCCTCCGGGCAGGGCTCGACCGCCCTCGTGATCGGCGCCGAGAAGCTGACCAGCATCACCGACCTGACCGATCGCTCGACCGCCATCCTCTTCGGGGACGGGGCCGGAGCCGTGGTGCTCCAGCGGGTCGAGGGCGGGACCCGCGGGGTCCTCTCGACCTATCTCGGGTCCGACGGCTCGCTCGCCCCGCTCCTCTACCGTCCCGGCGGCGGGTCCGTGGCTCCGATCAGCGAGCAGGTCATCCAGGAGCGGTCGCACTACATGAAGATGGCCGGGCGCGAGGTCTTCAAAGCCGCCGTGCTCGCCATGTCCCGCTCGTGTGACGAGGCCCTCAAGCGGGCCGGCGTCAGCGCGGACGAGATCGACCTTCTGGTTCCGCACCAGGCCAACATCCGCATCATCGAGGCGACCGCCAAGCACGCCGGGATGCCCATGAGCAAGGTGATGGTCAACGTCGACCGCTACGGCAACACCTCGAGCGCCTCGATTCCGCTGGCCATCGACCAGGCCCTGGCCGAGGGCCGGATCGGCCCTGGGTCCCTGTTGCTTCTGGTCGCCTTCGGCGCGGGCTTCACCTGGGGGAGCGCGGTGGTGCGGTGGTGACGATCGTGCTCTGCCCCGGGCAAGGAGCGCAGAAGGTCGGCATGGGACGGGACCTCGCGGAGCGATTCCCCGAGGCCCGCGAGACGTTCGCCACGATCGACGAAGCCCTGGGCGTCCCGCTCTCTCGGATCATGTGGGAGGGCCCGGAGGAGGAGCTGACCCTCACCCACAACGCCCAGCCCGCGATCCTGGCCCACTCCGCGGCCGTCCTGGCCGTCGTGGGGCCCCGGCTCGGGATCCCCTCGGCCGCGCTGGGGCACAGCCTCGGCGAGTACAGTGCCTACGTCGCCGCGGGATCGCTCCAGCCGGCCGACGCGGCCCGGCTCGTGCGCCGGCGGGGAGAGCTGATGCTCGAGGCCGGCGAGGCCCGGCCGGGAGCGATGGCGGCCGTGCTGGGCCTCGCCACCGAGGACGTGGCGGCAGCGTGCGCCGATGCCTCGCGGGACGGCGAGGTGGCGGTCGCCGCCAACCTCAACGCCCCCGACCAGACCGTGATCTCGGGCGATCCCGGCGGGGTCGCCCGTGCCGGCGAGGGGTGCAAGGCCCGCGGGGCCAAGCGGGTGCTGCCCCTCAAGGTGAGCGGCGCCTTCCACTCCCCGCTCATGGCCCCGGCGGTGGGCGGCCTCGAGGCCGCCCTGGCCGCCGCCCCCTTCGCCGAGCCCCGCTGCCCCGTCGTGGCCAACGCCACTGCAGGCGCGGTCCGCGACGCGGCCGAGGCCCGCCGCCAGCTCGCGGCCCAGCTCACGGCACCGGTGCGGTGGGTGGACGGCATTCGCGCGGCCGATGCGTTGCGTCCCGACGCCACGTTCGTCGAGGTCGGACCGGGCAGCGTGCTGACCGGGCTCCTGAAGAAGATCTTGCCCGGCCGACAGGGCGTCACGCTGGGCACCGCGGACGAAGTGGCGGCGTTCCTGGCATGAGCGCGATCGACCTCACGGGCCGGACGGCCTTCGTCACCGGAAGCACGCGGGGCATCGGCCTCGCGATCGCGCGGATGCTCCACTCGGCGGGCAGCCGGGTCGCCATCGTCGGACGCGACGCGGCCCGGGCGCAGGCGGTCGCGGCCGAGCTGGGCGAGGGCGCGGTGGGGGTGGGCTGCGACGTGGCCGACGGGACCCAGGTCGAGCGGGCGATCGCGGAGGCGGAGGGCGCCCTCGGGCCCATCGACATCCTGGTGAACAACGCCGGCCTCACCCGGGACAACATCGTGCTCCGCCTCACCG
>JBFIUJ010000165.1:0-6859 GCA_041607595.1 Gemmatimonadales bacterium
GTGATGGGTCTTGCCCCCGCCTCGGCTCACCGTGCCGCCCCGCCCGTGGAAGAGGGTCAGGCGCACGCCGGCCTCGTCGCTGGTCTGCACCAGGGCCTCCTGCGCCCGGTGGATCGCCCAGCGCGAGCCGACCAGTCCACCGTCCTTGTTGCTGTCCGAGTACCCGATCATCACCATCTGCCGGCCCTCCCGCTCGGTCAGGTGGGAGCGGTAGTCCGGATCCTGGTAGAGCGCGGCCATCACTTCGGGCGCCCGGGTGAGGTCCTCCACCGTCTCGAACAGCGGCACCACGTCGAGCGGGACCTGTCCCGGCTCGCCGTGCTCCAGGCCGGACCACCGGGCCAGCAGCAGCACGCTCAGGACGTCGTCCGGCGCCTGGGCCATGCTGATGATGTAGACCCCCACCGAATGCGGGCCGTAGCGCACCCGGCTCGTGCCGATCGCCCGGAACACCGCAAGCGTGCGCTTCGCCTCATCGTCCTGCTCCGCCGCGGGCCGCTCCCCCTCCCGGAGCGCCAGGCGGATCCGCTCCGCCCGCTCCGCCGCCGGCCGGGACTCCCAGTCGGATTCCCCCAGGAGCGCCCCCACCACCGCGCGATGGACCGCCGCGTCCTGCCGCACGTCGAGAGTCGTGAGGTGGAAGCCGAAGGTCCGCACTCGGCGCAGCGCGCGCCGGACCGCGAAGAGCCCGGCGTGCGCGCCCGCGTGCGCCTCCAGGCTCCGGGCCACAACCTCCAGGTCGTCCGCCAGCTGCTCCGCGCCGCCGTAGCCCTGGGCCGAGCCGCGCAGGGTGGCCGAGAGCCGGCCCGCGATCAGGTGGAAGAGCACCCGGTAGGGCATGTCCCGGTGGCGCGGGGGGATCGCCGCCATCGTCTCCGGCACCATCGCCGCGTAGCGCTTCTCCCGCTGGAGGACCTCGTCGTCCACTGCCGCCCGGGTGAGCGACTGGCTGAGCTGGCTCGCCAGCGCGAGCATCTCCCGGCGGTACCGGTCCACGATGAGGGAGCGGTGCCGGGCCAACGCCCCCAGGATCGTGTCGGCCGAGACGAACGGGTTGCCGTCTAGGTCCCCACCCACCCAGGAGCCGAAGCGGAGCACCACCGGCGCCTGGAATGAGGCGGCCGCCTCGCCGTAGACCTCGCGCACCGCGTCGTCCAGCGCCTCGTAGAAGGGCGGGATCACCCGGTAGATGACCTCGGTCACGAAGAAGAGCACGTGCTCCAGCTCGTCCAGCACCGAGGGCCGCTCCGCCGGATGGGTCTCGGTCTGCCAGGAGGTGGTGACCTCCGAGCGGACCCGGCTCAACAGGGTCCGCTCCTCGGGCTTGGTGATGGAGGCGTCGAGCCGCGCCACCAGATGGCGCGCGATCCGCTGCTGCTTCTCCAGGATGGTGCGGCGGGTGGCCTCGGTGGGGTGGGCGGTGAAGACCGGCTCCACCAGGACCTCGCCGAGGAGCGCCTCGACCTCGGCCAGCGTGCGACCCGCGTCGTGCAGCCGCTGGATCGTGTCGCCCATGCTCCCGGGCTGGGGAGCGTCCTCGGCCCTGAGGTAGTCGCGACGGCGGCGGATGCGGTGCACCTTCTCGGCCAGGTTCACCACCTGGAAGTACGCGGTGAAGGCGCGCACCAGGTCTTCCGCCTCGCGCGCGCTGAGCGAGGCCATCAGGTCGGTCAGCTCGACCTCCGCCTCGGTCTCGCCCTCGCGCCGCCGAATGGCCGCCCCGCGCGCCTCCTCGACCCGGGCGAAGAGCCCCTCACCGCCCTGCTCCCGGATCATCTCGCCCACCATCGCCCCCAATATCCCGACGTCCCGGCGCAGCGCCGAGTCCTTGGGCGGAAAGCTGATGTCGCGCGAGATCTTGGTGGCCATGGGTGCTCCCAAAGGCTAGCGGCCGCCGGGCCCGGCGGCTAGGACCAGGATCACCCGGCCGTCTCGGGCGCGAGGGGATGGCCGCCGAGCAGGATCCGGAAGGTGCGCCCGCCGGGGGCGTCCGGGTCGTGGTATCGGGCGACCAGGGCACCGACCGCCCGGGTCAGCTCCGCGGCGAACGCGGCCTGGTCGGTCGGAAGCGCGAACCGCACCTCCGCCTCCAGCGCCAGGGTCGGAACCCTGGCCTCCTTCGGCGCGCCGACCCCGAGCCGGGCCAGGTCGTCCAGCGCGCGCGCCGCGACCAGCGCGAGGGACGCCGGCGAGAAGGCGTCGTCCGCCGGACCGGACCCGGCCAGCGACCCCAGCACCGACGGGGCGAGCAGGTAGCGGCGCGCGGTGGCCCGGAAGACCCGCTCGGGCAGGTTCCCCCCCGCCGCCGCCCGCTCCTCGACGAACGCGACCAGCCCGTCGGCCTCGAGCCGTCGCAGGTGGTAGTTCACCTTCTGGCGGGCGAGCCCGAGCCGGCGCGCCAGGCCGGCGGCCGAATCCGGCTCGGCCAGCGCCTGGAGGAGGCGGCGGCGGAGCGGATGCAGGGCGGACACCGCGCGCGGGGCCTCGACGATGATGTCGAGCTGGGAGGGCGCCGCGGGATCTGGGCTGGAAGGCACACTGAACCCTGTTACAGACAAACAAATTTGTCAACAGGAGATCGTCGAGCCGCGTCGAAAGCGACGACTAGGACACCGGCGTCAGACAGAAAAAATTGTCAACACCCGTGCCTGCGCGGCCCCCCGGATCGCGTTCTATTGTGGGCATGACCCACGCTTCACGGATCAGGGCGATGGCCCGAGGAGGCGCCCGCCTCGCGGTCGCGCTCCTGCTGCTGCCCCTGCCGCTCGGGGCCCAGAGCTTCGAGCTCGCCGTCACGGTGGACGACGTCCCCTGGACCGGAGGGGCCACACCCGACTCGACCGTCCTGGCCGGCACCCACCGCCTGCTCCTGGCGCTCGAGTCGCGCGGCGTCCCGGCCACCGGCCGCGTGGTCTGCGACCGGATCGCCGCCCATCCCCAGGCCACCCGCAGATGGATCGAGGGTGGGCACATCCTCGGCAGCCACACCGCGGGCCACCTGGACATCGACCGCGCCCCCGCCTCGGCCTGGGACGACGGGGTCCGCCGGTGCGATGCGGCCCTCCGCGCCCTGCTCGGCGATGCGCCCCGCTTCTTCCGCTTCCCCTTCCTGCACGAGGGTGCCACGCCGGAGCGCCGGGCCCGCGGGGCCGCGCTCTTGGCGGAGCTCGGCTACCGGAACGCGCACGTCTCGGTGGACAACTCCGAGTGGATCGTCGCCGGGGCCTACGCCTCCGCCGCGGCCCGCGGAGACCGCCCCCGCCTGGCGAGCCTCGGCGCGGTCTACGTCGAGCACCTCCGCGCCGCGGCCGCGCGCGCGCGGGAGGTCGCCCGGGCCCGGTTCGGCCGCGAGGTCCGGCAGGTGCTTCTGTTACACGCGAACCTCCTGAACGCCGACCACGTGGGAGCGCTGCTCGATTCCCTCCGCGCCGACGGCGCTCGCTTCGTCTCCCTGGAGCACGCCCTCGCCGATCCGGTCTACGCGCTGCCGGACGGCTACGTCGGCCCGATGGGCCTCTCCTGGCTCTATCGCGCGGCCCCGGCCCGGCCGGACCTCGCGCGCTGGGACGAGGAGGCCGAGGCCCAGGTGCGCCGGATGGTGACGTCCGGGGCGACCCCATGATGCGCAGAGGGGGAGTCCGGATCGGCTCCCCCTCTCCACTCCGTCGCCGCGGGTCGCCCTACTCCGTGCCGCCCGCGACCGCGCTCTTCCCCCCGTGCTGCTGGTACCAGCTCATCATGTAGAGCTGGGTCCGCATGAAGTTCGAGGGCTTGGACGAGGTCCCGTGGTACTCGCCCTGGAACCGCAGCAGCTTGGTGGGCACCCCGCGCATCTTGAGCGCCGCGTAGTACTCCTCGGTCTGCGCCATCGGGGTCCGGAGGTCCAGCTCGCCTGTCATCAGCAGGGTCGGGGTCTTCACCTTCCCCACCAGCATGAGCGGCGACTGCTTCAGCCACTGGTCCGGCTTCTCCCAGAACGGCGCATCGAAGAAGTTGTAGGTGAAGAGCGGGATGTCGGTCTGGCCCGCCATGCTGAGCCAGTTGGTCACCGGGCAGCGCACCGCCGCGGCCGCGAACCGGTCGGTGTGGCCGATCACCCAGCTGGAGAGCACGCCCCCGCCGCTGCACCCGCCCACGTACATCCGGCCGGTGTCGATGTACCCCCGCCCCACCACCGTATCCACGCCGGCCATCAGGTCGTCGTAGTCCACGCTGGGGTAGGCCCGGTTGATCGCGTTCCCGAAGTCGGTGCCGTAGCCGGTGCTTCCCCGGGGGTTGGTGTAGAGGACCACGTACCCGTTGGCGGCGAAGTTCTGGAACATGTAGTTGAAGGCCACGCTGTACATCGCGTGGGGCCCGCCGTGGATCTCCATGATCATCGGGTACTTCTTCGCCGGATCGAAGCCGGGGGGCAGCACCACCCACCCCTGCACCCGGGTCCCGCCGCTCGAGATGTACCAGATCTCATCCACCCGGCCGACGCGCTTGCTGGCCAGCAAGTCGTCGTTCACCGCAGTGAGCCGGGTCCAGCCGGGCCGCCGGAGGTCGAGCCGCACCACGTCGCCCGGCTCGTCCGGGTCGGTGCGGACGCCCACCGCGGTGCCGTTCCGCGCCACCGAGGCGAGGCTCAGCACGTGGGCCCCTTCGGTCACCGGTCGCACCCCACCGCGGAGTGCCGCGAAGTGGACGTTGCTGCCGCCCCGGTCCTGGGCGCTGAAGTAGATCCCGGTGCCGTCCGGCGCCCAGGTGAGGCTCTGCGGGTCGCGGTCGAGCCCGGCGGTCAGCGAGCGGGGGGCCGAGCCGTCGATGCCCATCACGTAGAGATCGCTCGCCCGGTAGGTCTGGACGGTGTGGGGATACCCGGCGAACGCGATGGTCTTGCCATCGGGCGAGACCGTGGGGCGGGCCCACATCCCCCGCTCGCGCGTCACCTGCCGGATGGCCCCGGTGGCGAGGTCCACCGCGTAGATGTGAGACTCGCGGTACCGCCGGTCCGCGTCCGTCTCGCGGAGCCCGTCGAACACGATGGTCTTGCCGTCGGGCGTCCAGGCGTACCCCACCGCTCCGTCCAGGCCGGACCCGCGGGCGCCCGCGTGGAACTCCCCGGTCGTCAGCTGCCGGGCCGTGCCCCCGTCCGCCGGCACCACGAAGAGCTGCCGGTACCCCACCTCCATGAAGCCCCGGCGGTCCTGCCGGTAGTGCAGCTTGTCCACCACCCGCGGCGCCGCGGTCCACTTCGCCCCCTCGGGCGCGGAGGGCATGCTGATCTTCCAAGTGTCCTTGGCCGGGACCAGCGCGGAGAACGAGAGCGACTTCCCGTCGGGCGACCAGTCGAGGTCCGCCGGGCTCTCGGTCAGCCGGGTGACCTGGGAGGTCGCCCCCGAAGCGTCCATCCACCGCACGAACAGCTGGGAGCCCTTCGGCTCGCCGTCCGCCACGTAGGCGATCCGGGTCCCATCGGGCGACCAGCGGGCGCTCGATCCCTTGGCCAGGAAGCGGTTGCGGGTCCCGTCCGCCCCCACGATCCAGAGCGCGGCGTCCCACTTGTCCTCGAGCGTGTTGACCCAGCGCCGCGTGTAGACGACCTGGGAGCCGTCGGGCGAGACCTGCGGGTCGCTCACCTGTTCCAGGTCGAGGTAGTGTCGGACCGTGAGCAGGCTGTCCGAGTCGGTCTCCTGGGCCAGGGCGGCGACGGCGCCGACCACGAGGAGGGCGGGCGCCAGCAGCGCTCGCCGGAGGTGGTGCGACATGGAGCCTCCGAGCTATTCGTGGTGCGTAAACGGACCCGCCGCGGGCGCGGCGGGCCGGATCAGACGCCGAGCAGGGCGCGGACCATCACGAACCCGATCCCGATCACCCCGAGAGGCGAGAGGCCAAGGAGCCGGTCGCGGAGGTCCAGCCGCCCGTAGATCCACCCCGTATACAGCGCGAGCGCGGAAGAGGCAAGGATGGCCAGGCCGTAGGGGACGAGGAAGAGGAGGGTCGCCGCGGCCGCCGGACCGTCCATCCGCCCGAGCCGGACCAGGAGGGGGAGCACGCCGGCCGCCGCGAGGGCGAGGCTCAGCGCCCCGCCCAGCGCGATCAGGCTCCGCGAGGCGTTCACTCCGGCCGATGCTTGAGGGATACGGAATTGATGCAGTAGCGGAGACCGGTCGGCTCGGGCCCGTCCTCGAAGACGTGGCCCAGGTGCGATTGACACCGCCGGCAGTGCACCTCGGTCCGGCGCATGAAGAGGCTCCGGTCCTCCTCGGTGCCCACGGCGTCGGGGTCGGCGGGCGCGGTGAAGCTGGGCCAGCCGGTGCCGGAGTCGAACTTGTCCCCGGAAGCGAAGAGGTCCGCCCCGCAGGCGACGCAGGCGTACACGCCCGGGGCGTGGTGGTCCCAGTACTCGCCGGTGAAGGCGCGCTCGGTGCCCTTTCCCCGGCAGACTCGATACTGCTCCGGGGTCAGCTCCCGGCGCCACTCGTCGTCGGGCTTCTCGATCGTATCGCTCATCGGAGCTCCTGGTTCGGCAGGATCGGGAGCGCCACCCTGGTCTGCTCCCACTCGAGCACGAGCCGCACCGTGTCGCCGGCCGCCGGCTCGGGCCGAATGGTGAACGTCTCGACCGGCACCGGGAGTTCCTCGACCGGCACGGTGAGCGAGCCCACTTCCCGCGCGCGGACGCCGGCGTCGATCGCGTTCCCCCAGTGGAACGTGGACCGGGAGACGAACACGCGCCACGCGCCCGGCCCGGGCTCGGTGTAGAGGGAGTACCGCCCGGGGGCCAGCTCGATCTCGCCGATCCGGATCGGGCCCCGGGTGAAGAGCCGGGTGGGCTCGTTGGCCCCGGTCCGCCACAGCGCGCCGAAGGGAACGA
>JBFIUJ010000166.1:0-6801 GCA_041607595.1 Gemmatimonadales bacterium
GGGCGATGCCGTTGCCCATCAGGCCGCAGCCCAGGACGCCTACCGTTTTGATGTCAGCCATGCGTTCCGACTCGGGGGTTGGAGGGGGTCAAGGGCGGAGGGCCTTGCGGACCTCGTCCGCGATCAGTCCGATCACGCCGCCACGGCGGTCGGGAAGGGCGTGGGACGGCTTCACCGCGCCCCGTTCCAGCTGGTCCAGCACCCGCTCGAGCCCCAGACGGGTGCGCTCGGCGATCGGACGGTGCTGGCGCGCCACCAGAGCCGAGATCAGCAGGCCACCCGCCGCCGGGGCCACGGCCACCGGGAGGAACGCCCCCATCACGAGGAGGACCGCCGTCCCCGTGGCCCCGGCCCCGGCCATGCCCACCGCCCAGCCCAAATACTCGTTCCGGACCGGCTTCAGGTCCGCGGTGAGCGTCACCTGGACGTAGCCCGGCTCCAGTTGGGCGATGGTCGCGCCGACGGTCTCGGCCTTCGACAGCATGTAGGGGTGGCGGCTGCCGCCGAGGGCCGCGGTGGATCGCCGGATCGCCGCGGGAATCCCGCCGAGCGGCTCCCAGGTGAGCCGCCCGGGCTGCTGCCGCTGGAGGGCGAGCAGCTCGCGGTCCTCCATCCATCGCAGGAGCAGGCGCTCGACCACTCCGGCCTCGCCCTGGATCACCCGAGACGCCGCGGCCGCGCTGGGGCCCACCAGGCGTTCGGCCAGGCCGCCGGAGGAGGTGGGAGCGGCGCGGGTCCGCTCCTCGAGCAGTGCCTGCTGCAGGTACCGGCCCGGGATCCCGACCTCCTTCCCCAGGGCCAGCACCTCCGCCTCGGAGAGCTCGTCCCCCAGCTCCCGCTCGCCGGTCTGCAGCTCCGCCGCCCGCTGGATGATGCGCTCCAGCGCGGCCCGGTCGATCCGGCGGGCGGGCAGGTCGGACAAGCGCTACTCCGGCTTCTTCTTGGCCTGCTCCAGCTGGATCTTGGGCAGGTGGGACATCGGGTCGGGCTGCGGGAGCGAGCGCGGATCGGCGACGGCCTCGGCCACCTGGTGCAGGAACGGCTTGAAGAGCTCGATCGGGATCGGGAAGATCGTGGTCGAGTTGTTCTCCGCGGCGATCTCCGTCACCGTCTGCAGGTAGCGGAGCTGGATGGCGGAGGGCTGCGTGCTCAGCGTCTTCGCGGCCTGGGCCAGGGTCGACGAGGCCTGCAGCTCGCCCTGCGCCGCGATCACCTTGGCGCGCCGCTCGCGCTCCGCCTCCGCCTGGCGGGCCATGGCGCGCTTCATCTGGTCCGGCAGGTCCACGTCCTTCACCTCGACCGCGGAGACCTCGATGCCCCACGGGTCGGTCCGCTCGTCGATGATGCGCTTCAGTACCGCGTTGATCTTCTCCCGATCCGAGAGGAGCTCGTCCAGCTCGACTTCGCCCAGCACCGAGCGGAGGGTGGTCTGGGCCAGCTGGCTCGTGGCGTAGAGGTAGTCCTCGATCTCGATCACCGCGCGCCCCGGCTCGGTCACCCGCATATAGAGCACGGCGTTCACCTTGACCGAGACGTTGTCCCGGGTGATCACGTCCTGCGGCGGAATGTCGAGCGCCATGATCCGCAGGGAGACCCGCTTCTGGGTGGCGAGGATGGCCGGCAGGAAGATCAGCCCGGGTCCCTTCGTCCCCCAGTACTTGCCGAGGAAAAACGTGACACCGCGCTCGTATTGCCGGAGCACGCGGAGGCTGGCGAACGAATACGCCACGACCACCGCCAGGGCGCCGAGCAGGGTTTCCATGATGTCTCCTTCCTAGGCGGGGAACGCTTCGACGATCACCGCGGCCCCCTGGCCCCCGCCGATGCAGGCGCTGCCCAGGCCGAGCCGCTTGCCGGCCTGCCGCAGCGCATGAAGGAGGTGGAGCGTGATGCGGGTCCCGCTCGCGCCGAGGGGATGGCCGATGGCGATCGCCCCCCCGTGGACGTTGGTCCGCTCGCGGTCGAGCCCCAGCTCCCGCTCCACCGCCAGGTACTGGGCGGCGAAGGCTTCGTTCACTTCGACGAGGTCCATCGCCTCGAGTTTCAGGCCGGCCTTCGCCAGCGCCTTGCGGGCGGCCGGCGCCGGACCGATCCCCATGTACTTGGGCTCCACCCCGGCCACCGCCCACGCCACCAGCCGCCCGAGCGGACGGAGCTTCCGCTCGGCGGCATAGTCCTCGGAGGCGATCACCACGGCGGCGCCCCCGTCGCAGATCCCGGAGGCGTTCCCGGCCGTGACCACGCCGTCCTTCTTGAAGTACGGTGCGAGCTTCGCCAGCGCCTCGGCCGTGGTGTCGGGGCGCATGTGCTCGTCGGCCCCCCAGGGCTCGGTCTGCTTGGTCTTGCGGTTCTTGATCGGCACCGGCGCGATCTCGGGGGCGTAGAGGCAGGCCTCCCAGGCGGACTTGGCCGCCTGCTGGCTCCGGAGCGCGTAGGCGTCCACGTCCGCCCGGGCGATGGAGTACTTCTCGGCGAGGTTCTCCGCGGTCTCCGCCATCGAGAAGCCGCACTGGGGATCCGTCAGGGCCTCCCAGAGCAGGTCTTCGAACGGCGCGGCCGGCCCGAGGCGGAGCCCCCAGCGCGACCCCCGGACCACGTGGGGAGCCTGGCTCATGGACTCGGTCCCGCCCGCCAGCACCAGGCGCGACTCCCCCAGCAGGATCTGCTGGGCGCCCAGGATGATGGACTCGAACCCCGAGCCGCAGAGCCGGTTCACGGTCACCGCCGGCGTCTCCACCGGCAGGCCCGCGCGCAGGCCCACGTGCCGGGCGAGGTAGATCGCGTCCGCCGAGGTCTGGAGCGCGTTGCCGAAGACCACGTGGTCCACCTCGGCGCGATCCACCCCGGCTTGATCCAGCGCGTGGCCGGCCGCGTGGACCCCCAGGTCCGTGGCGCTCTGGTCCCGGAGGGTGCCGCCGAAGCTGCCGAAGCCGGTGCGGGACCCGGACAGGAACACGACGTCGCGCTGATGGCCTTGGGTCTTCATGATCCGGCTCCTGAGGAAACGCACGGGGTAGAGGCCCGCAATATGCCCGGACCGCTACCCCGCTTCAAGCGAACCGCCGCTCTCAGTCCAATGCGCGCTCGATCGCCCGCGCCACTTCGGTCGTGGTGCCCCGCCCCCCCAGGTCCGGCGTCCGGGGCCCGTCGGCGAGCACCCGCGCGACGGCTCCCTCCAGCCGGGCGCCCGCTTCCGGGCTGCCGAGGTGCTCCAGCAAGAGCGCGCCGGTGAGCACCGCGGCGAGCGGGTTGGCCTGCCCGGTCCCCGCGAGCGGGGGGGCGGAGCCGTGGACCGGCTCGAACAGCCCGGGCCGGCCGGGGTGCAGGTTGGCGCTCGCGGCCAGACCCAGCCCGCCGACGATGCCGGCGCCGAGGTCCGAGAGGATGTCGCCGTAGAGATTGGGGGCCACGATCACCTCGAAGCGCTCCGGCTCGCGCACCAGCTCCAGCGCCAACGTGTCCACGTAGCGGTGCTCCCGGACGATCCCGGGGTGACGCGCGCCCACCTCGGCGAAGACCCGGCCCCACACGCGCTGGAACGGGATCGCATTGGACTTGTCCGTGAGGGTGACCCGGCCTCGCCCGTGAGCGGCGGCCCAGGCGAAGGCGGCCTCGATGATGCGCTCCACCCCCCGCCGGGTGTTCACCTCCTCGGACACGTGCCGCTCGTCAGCCGTCCCGACGGCCTCGGATCGCCCGAGCCCCAGGTACTGGCCCTCGGTGTTCTCCCGGAAGATCACGAAGTCGATGGGCCCCTCCCGCCGGAGCGGGGTGAGCGAGGGATGGAGCAGCCGGATCGGGCGGAAGTTGATGTACAGGTCGAGCCGGAACCGGAGGCCGAGCAGGATGTCGCGGGCGTGCTCGTTACCGGGGACCCGGGGGTCGCCCAGGGCGCCCACCACGATCGCATCGGTCTCGTCTCGGAGGCGGCGGAAGGCGTCGTCCGGCAGGGTCTCGCCGGTGGCGAGAAAGTGGTCGGCCGAATAGGGAAGCCGGGTCGAGCGCAGGGTGAGCCCGGCGTCCCCGGCCGCCCGGGCGATCAGGGGCCAGGCCGCGTCCACCACCTCCGGGCCGATGCCGTCCCCCGGAATGAGAGCGATGCGGAGCGCGGGCACCGGGCGGTCAGCGGAGACGGGGGCTCACCCGTCGTCCTCCAGGCCATGACCGCAGGTGATGCAGTAGAGCCAGCCGAGGTCGAGCTCGCTCTGGCACTCCGGGCAACGGGTGGAGACCTGGCTCTGGCCGCAGTGCGGGCAGAACTTGACCGTGCGTCCGACCGGCAGGGCGCCTCCGCAGAAGCCGCACCGCCCGGGGCCCTCCGATCCCCGGATCGAGCGGGGGGTGGGGTCGGGCGCGGGGGCCTCCTCCTCGAGCTCGGGGTCGAGCGGCGCCCACTTCGGGCGCGGCGGGGCGACGGGCAGGACCGGCGCCGGCTCCGGAGGGGCATAGGCCTCCTCCGCCCGCGGCCCGAGCGCATGGGCCAGCCGCTCGGTGCCCAGCCGCACGGTCACGTCGCCCATCGCACGGAGGATCTCGAAATCGGGCGACAGGCTCCGCGCCTCCTCGGCGAACCGGTCCTGGGCTTCGAGCGGGTCGGTCACGAAATACCCGTCCTCCCCGCTGCAGAGGCGGAGCAGGACCATCTCGAAGTCTTCGCTGGTATCCAACCGGAGGGTGCGCTTGCTGACCCGGTAGGGGACGACCGTCTCGAAGATCTCGGTGATCGCGATTGGCTGATGGAGCCGGGTGGGGTCGATCGCGATCAGGTTGTCGACCAGCAGGCGGAAGAAAGACTCGAGGTCGCTCACCGAATCCTCGGAGGCCGGACGGCGGGAAGGCAGAGGAGGTTAGAGGCCCCTCCCGAGGGTGTCAAGCGCGTCCGGACCTGGCGAGCGGGATGTCCGCCCCGCTGGCGAGCTGCGCCTCGTCCTCGGCGAAGGCCGGGTCCGGAGCGTAATCGACATAGCGTCCCTTCGCGCGCTTCGCCTCGAGCCATGCCTGGAAGCCGGAGGGCTCCGCCCCATCGGAGGTCTTCTGGTTCTCCGCCGCCGCGACGGCCAGGTCGTTGGCGTACTCGTTCCGGACGTGGCCCCGGTGGCCGCGGACCCAGGTCCACTGCACCTCGTGGCGGCGGGCCGCCGCGACGAGGGCCTGCCACAGCTCCAGGTTCTCGATCGGGCCTCCCTTCCGCCGCCAGCCGCGGGCCTCCCAGGACCGGACCCACTCGCGCATCCCCTTCACCAGGTACTCGGAGTCCGACACGACCAGCACCCGGAGGCGGCGGTCCTTGCCCGACAGCAGCTGGAGCCCCGCGATGGCGCCGGCCAGGGCCATCCGGTTGTTGGTGGTGTCCGGCGCGTGCAGCCAGAAGTCCCGCCGCTCGATCGCCCCGCCGGCACGGGCTTCGATCAGCCCCCCGGCGCCGCCCGGCGTCCGGCCGGCGCGGCCGTTGCCCAGGCAGCTCTCGTCGAGATGCATGATCGCGATCGGCGAGGATTCCGGCACGGCGCTCGAGTCAGGTGTGGATCAGGACCGGGATGTCGAGCGCGCGCAGGATCGCGTCGGTGTGGGAGGGGAGGGAGAGCCGCCGGGCGGCCAGGAGGCCGCCGACGAAGAGGCCGTCGCACGCCAGGTGGGTGACGGCCCGGGCGATACCGCTATGGACCTCGGCGTGCTCGAAGTGGACGTCGAAGCGCACCGGGGACTCGGAGAGCGCAGCCGCCGCGCGGGCCAGCGCCTCTTCGCCCGCGGCCGCATCGAGCCCGGCGTGGACCACGTCGAGATGGGCCCCGCTGGTCCCGGCGAAGCGCGACGCCAGGGAGAGTGCTCGCACGCTCGTCTCGCCCCCGTCGTAGGCGACGGCCAGGCGTTGCAGGGGACTCACCTGGGACGCGCAGACCATCACCGGGACCGGCGAGGTCATGATGATGTCCAGGGTGTCCCCGGCGAGACCGCCGGTCCGGCCGTCGGTCCGGCCGAGGACGAGCGCGTCCGCGTCGGTGGCCACCCGGTGGAGCTCCTGCACGAGATCGCCCCGCCGGAGGATCGTCTCCGAGTCGAGGCCCTGGGTCCGGACCCACTCGGCGGCCTCGCTCAGGATCCGACGGCCCGTGTCCGGGGGGCTCGCCGCCGAGTCCTCGCCCGCCCCGGCCCAGGGGAGCTGGCTCGCGCCGAGCAGGGCCTCCAGCCGCCTGGTGACGTGGGCCAGCAGCAGCGTCCCCCGCGTCACCCGGGCGATCTCCGCGGCCTGGGCCAGAGCGATCCTGGAGCCGGGGGTCCCGTTCAGGCCGACCAGCAGGGTGGTGAGCATCTCTCACGGTGGGGGCGCGCGCCATCCCCGTCAAGAGGCACCGCCCTCCCCGAGGACCTGGAACCCCTCGATCTCCTCCAGGAGGAACTCCTCCTCCTCCCCCGTCATCGGGAGCCGGGCCCAGAACGCCTCCCGGCGGCCCGCCATCCCCAGGCGCAGGGCGATGACGACATATTCCGTGCCACGGCGCCGGAGGGCGACCCGCAGCCCGCACCGGGCCGCGTGCTCGAGCTGGTCGTACCGATCGGAAGTCCAGCGCATGGGCGATGATCCGCGTTATTGTTGACGCGCGACGCGGAGGCCGGGCTCCGCGGTGAGCCGGCCGATCACGGCCGCTGCCGGCGTCTCGGCGGCGCGCAAGGCCGCCAGGAGGCCCTCGACCCGGTCTGGGGGAACCGCCAGGAGCAGGCCACCCGAGGTCTGGGCGTCCACGCAGAGCAGCCGCTCCGCCTCTCCCAGGCCCGGGTCCCAAACGGCCTCGACGGCCTCGA
>JBFIUJ010000167.1:0-6794 GCA_041607595.1 Gemmatimonadales bacterium
AAACCCGTGCCAGCCCGCTGTCCACCACGACCCGCACCCCATCGATCGTCAGGCTGGTCTCGGCGATGGATGTCGCGAGCACCACCTTGCGGCGGCCTCGGGGCGCGCGCCGCAGCGCCGCGTCCTGCGCCTCCCGGGGGAGGCTGCCGAAGAGCGGCAGGACGTCCACCTCGGGATCGGAGGGCCGGAGGAGCGCCTCGGTCCGGCGGATCTCCGGCTCCCCCGGGAGGAAGGCGAGGATGTCGCCCGCGGCCTCGGCGAGCGCCTCCCGCACCGCCGCCGCCACTCGGCGCTCCACCGGCTCCTCCCGGACTCGACCCGGATGGTAGCGGGTCTCGACCGGATGGCTCCTTCCCTCGCCGGTCACGACCGGCGCGTCACCGAGGAGGCGGGCCACCGGGGCCGCCTCGAGGGTGGCGGACATCACCAGCAGGCGGAGATCGGGGCGGAGCACCGCCTGGGACTGCAGGGCCAGGGCGAGGCCCAGATCGGCGTGGATGCTCCGCTCGTGGAACTCGTCGAAGATCACGACACCGACGCCTTCCAGCGCAGGATCGTCCTGCAGCATTCGCGTGAGGATGCCCTCGGTGACGACCTCGACGCGGGTGCCGGGTCCCACGGACCGCTCCCGGCGGATCCGGTAGCCCACGGTCGCCCCGATCGTCTCGCCCAGCAGATCGGCCATGTGCCAGGCGGCGGCGCGTGCCGCCATCCTGCGCGGCTCGAGCAGCACGATCCGGCCATGTCGGGCCCAAGGCTCCTCCAGCAGGGCGAGCGGGACGCGGGTGGTCTTGCCCGCGCCGGGGGGGGCCACGAGGACCGCCGCCGTGCGCTCGCGGAGGACCGCGGCGAGACGGGGGAGGACGGCGTCGATGGGGAGGGGATCCACGGGGGACGGCCCGTGAGGGTCAGCGGCGCTTCTTCTTGCGTGCCGCGTAGACGGAATCCACGCCGTACTCGCCCGCGGCCCAGAGCGTGAGGATGGCGGTGATGCCGGCGATCGCGCGCTTCTCGTCGCCCTGGTGGATCACCAGGCCGTAGGTGTCCGCCACGAAGTGCAGGTTATCGAGGATCTGTCGGGCGGGGCGCGCATCCATGCTCCCGTGCCAGAAGTCCACCTGGTCCACGATCATCTGCTCGTGCCGGCGGAGGAACTCGCCCATGCTGAAGGCCTGCGCCTGCGGGTTCTTGGGCTTGCAGAGGGCCAGGAGGTCGGCCAGGTACACGTCCCACAGCTGGGCGAGGCGGCGGTTGGCCTTCCGGCGGAGGAAGCGGGCTCGGGCGACCGAGAACTTGGCCTTGGTCCGAACCCGGAACCGGGGGACGATCGGATGCAGGTCGAAGAAGGTGTGGACGGTGTCTTCATCGATCTCGTCGGCCTCGTGATACACCCACATCCGCCGCAGCTGGGCGCTGCTGGCGATGGTGAGGACCTCGGGCTCCTGGCTGTCCAGCAGGATGAACTTCCCCTTCTCCTCCTTCACCGCCGTTACCCAGTGGCTCCACTCGTTGATGCAGAGGAGGACCGGGATGCCTCGGCGGAGATAGCCGACGAGGCTCTGCCGGGCCTTGTCCGCGTCGTGCTTGCGGATCATCAGCAGGTCGCACCCGTACCGCCGGGCGGCCTTGCCGAGGCCGATCTCGTCGGTGCCGTTCCACCAATGGGTGCCGGCCACGCGGGCGATGTCGTTCTCGTCCTCGAGGATCCCCAGCATGGCCAGGGCGTGCTTGAGGGCGAACGGACCGCACGTCCAGATGTTGGGCTGCGGGTATATTCCCATGGGCACAGGGTGAGAGTCTCATCAAGGTACATGCGGGCGGCCGCTCCCGCCAAAACGCGGCCGGGAAGCGACCCGGCGACCGAAAGGCGACCCATGGCGAAAAAGCGCGGTCGGGTGATCGTCCTCTACAACCACACCGAGTCCGACGACGACCAGTACCACGAGATGCGGAAGGTGGATCCCGACTCGCTCGCGTTCGAGCCGGAGTACGACCTGGCCGTCTCCACGGCGACGGAGGAGTACGGGGAGATCGTCAAGGCGCTCCGAAAGGAGCGGTATACGGTCCGGGCGGTGAACATCCAGGAGGACCTGGCCAAGCTCGAGGCCGTGGTGCGACGGAACCCGCCGGACGTGATCTTCAACCTGGTGGAGCACTTCCACGACGACGCGGAGCTCGAATCCTACGTCGCCGGGTTGTTCGACCTCCACCAGGTGGCCTACACCGGAGCGCCGCCCTTCGCCCTCGCCCTCTGCCAGAAGAAGGGGCTCACCAAGCACGTGCTCCACGCCCACGGCGTGCCCACGCCGCGGTATCGGATCCTCCGGGTCCCCAAGATCCCCAAGCGCCACGGGCTCCGATATCCGCTCATCGTCAAGCCCTCCCGGGAGGACGCGAGCACCGGCGTGGAGCGCGAGTCGGTGGTCCATACCTATCCCGAGCTGCTGCGGCGGGTCCACTACGTGTTCAAGGAGTTCGACCCGCCGATCCTGGTGGAGGAGTTCATCGAGGGGCGCGAGCTGCACGTGGCCGTTCTGGGCAACGACCCGCCGATCGTCCTCCCGCCGATCGAGTTCGATTTCTCGGAGGTGCCGGAGGGCCATCCCCACATCATCAGCTACGCCGCCAAGTGGGACCCGATGCAGGAGATCTTCCACCGCGTGGGCTCGATCTGTCCGGCCCCTCTCTCCAAGCGGGCCCAGAAGCGGGTCGACGACGCCGCCCTGGCCGCCTACCAGGCCACCGGCTGCCGGGACTACGCCCGGCTCGACATCCGGCTCAACCAGAAGAACGAGCCCTTCGTGCTCGAGGTGAACCCGAACCCGGACCTCACCGAAGGCGTGAGCTTCATGCAGTCCGCCGAGGAAGCGGGCTATACCTTCTCGCGCACGCTGCGGATGATCGTCGAGTTCGCGATGGACCGCCGGAAGGGCCGGTAGGACCCGGGGAGGAGCCGCTCGACTAGGCCCCGGTCCGCTCACCCCGGCGCAGCCGGGCGAAGAGCCGGTAGGCCGGATAGCTGAGCGCGAGGAGGGCCAGGGCCTTGAGTCCGTTGGCGCGGTCGCCCACCACGGTGCCGACCAGGAAGGCTACCGCGACCAGGAGCAGGAGGCCCGCGATCCACGGGAATCCGAAGGCGCGATAGGGCCGAGCCAGCTCGGGCTCGCGCCGGCGCAGCACGAAGAGCGACACGAACGACAAGGTGTAGTTCAGCACGAAGAAGAAGGCGAGCACCGCCAGGACCTGCTCGAACGTCCCGGTCAGCACGAACCCGATCGCCAGCGCGGCGCTCGCGGCGAGGGTCACGACCGGTGTCCCGCCCGCGTTCACGCGAGTGGCCCCAGCCCACAGGAGCCCGTCCCGGCTCATGGCCCACGGCGTCCGGGCCCCCATCATGAGCACGGCGTTCGCCATGCTCAGCAGCGAGACGATCATGATGCCCCGGAGGATGCGGTCGCCCCGGATCCCGAAGACCGCCTCGGCCGCCGCCCCGGCGACCAGCGTCTCGCCGGCCATGCGCGAGAGCGGGAGCACGTACATGAAGGCCAGGATCAGCGACAGGTAAATCAGCACCACCGCCACGACCCCGCCCGCCATCGCGCGCGGGATCTCCTTCCCCGGGTCCCGCACCTCGCCGCTGAAGTAGAGGAGCCCGTTCCAGCCGTCGTAGGTGAAGATCACCCCCTGGGCCGCCACCACGAGGCCCGCGAGGGTGAGGGTGGCCGCGGGCGGAGCGGCTGGGGCCGACGCGCTCTCCCCCGGGAGCAGGAAGCAGGCCGCGACCAAGGCCAGGAGGGCCAGCGTCTTGAGGAGGCTCGTGAGCTGCTGGGTCAGGTCGCCGGAGCGGAGGCCAGGCCACTGGAGGGCGGTGAACCCGAGGACGATCCCGGCGCCCACGGGAACGACCATGCCCTCGAGCATCGGCAGCAGGACCCCGGCGTACTCCGCGATGGTGATCGCCGCGGCGGCGAGGGTGCCGCAGGTCGAGATCCAATCGCTCCACCCGATCACGAAGCCCGGATACTCGCCCAGGGCGCGCCGGGCGAATACGTACTGGCCTCCCGATTCCGGGATCATCGCGCCGAGCTCCGCCAGGGTCAGCGCGCCGAGCAGGGCGTAGAGTCCGCCCGCCACCCAGAGCCCGAGGAACCACGCCTCGCTCGGTACCCGGGCGGCGACCTCGCCGGGGGTGCGCAGGATCCCGACCCCGATCGTGTTGCCCACGATGACGGCGAGCCCGAAGCCGAGGCCCAGGATCCGGAGCAGCGAATGGCCCGAGGAAGGCTGCGACGGCGTCGAGGGGGCGCCCATGGGAACACCACCTTCGGACGTCGAGGGTGTGCGGGAGGGGTAGACGGGCGAAGCTACGCGCCGCGAACCCGGGCGCAAGCCGGCGGGCGGGAGGGGGCACACCGAACGACCTCGTGCCGAAATCCGACCGCGGTGCACGCCGGGGCCGGGAGGAGGGGCCGAGCCCGGAGGCTCGACCCCGACCGCTCACTTGGCCGCGGCCATCGCCTCGTAGGTCAGCTGCTGGGTCGAGCTGTAGCCGAGCTCGGTGCGGATCATGCCGATCTGCCCGGCGTGGTAGCACTCGTGCCACAGCAGGAACCCGATCGCACCGCGGACGGTCTGGTCCTCGATGGGGAACCCGTCGGGGGCCGGCCCGAGCAGCTGGGCCTCGGTCGCCCGCTCCAGGGCCTGCTCGAACGCCTTGACGACCTCCCGCCAGCCGGCGCGAAGCTCCGCGACGTCCGGGTAGTGGCTCCCGTCCTTCGCCCCGTTCTTGCCACCGAACAGGTCGGCATACGGGTTTCGGTCCGTGGCGCCAAGCATCTTCAGGATGCCGTAGCGGGAGGACGCCAGGTGGCCCGCCATGTAGGAGATCGAGCTGCCTTCTCCCTTCCGCATCCGACGCACCGCGTCGGCGTTCTTCAGGTCGCCCAGGGCGAGATCCACGATCATGGCGTTGAACTTGAATTGGTCGGCTATCGGCCGAAGCTGCGCGTGCATGGTGCGACTCCTCAGGGTGTGGGGGTGACGAGTGCGGCTTCCAGCTTGTCCAGCGAGCCTGCCCACCCCTGCTCGTACTGCGCAGCCGCCGGGCTGGGCTTGGCGAAGACATGGGTCAGCGTGAGGCGGGTGCCGTCTCCCTCCGGCGCGAGCTCGACCGTGACGACGCTCTCCGCGTGGTCCGTCACGCCCGGACCGTCGTACCGCCACGTCATCACGAGCTTGACGCCCGGCACGATCTCGCGGTACTCGCCGCCCAGCATGAAGGGCTCCCCCTGGGGCGGCACCATCGTGATGCGGAAGCGGCCCCCCGGGCGGAGGTCCACCGACACGTCCCGCGCCGTGAACCCCGTGGGTCCCCACCATCGGACCATGTGCTCCGGCCTGGTCCAGGCGTCGAAGATGCGGGCGGCCGAGGCGCGCAGGGTCCGGGTCACCGTGAGCGACAGGCCCCGCTTCGTCGTGGGATCAGGCATCGGGTTGCTCCTCGAGGGTCTCCAGGTAGGCCGCCAAGGAGTCCATGGAGGACTCCCAGAACTTCCGGTACTGCGCCAGCCAGTCGGTCGCTTCCTTGAGCCGCCGCGGGTCGAGCGAGCAGCGATGCACTCGACCGTCCCGGCGCCGGCGGATCAGCCCGGCGCGCTCCAGCACGCGGATGTGCTTGGAGGCCGCCGGCAGCGACATGGCAAAGGGCCGGGCCAGCTCGGTCACGCTGTGCGGCCTCCGGGAGAGCCGCTGCAGCATCGCTCGGCGGGTGCGGTCTCCCAGGGCGCCGAAGACGCGGTCCAGGCGGTCCGGACTATAGTTAACCATATGGTTTACTATAAGCGGCCTCCCGGGATCGGTCAACCGCCCGCCGCCTCGGACCGCGGACTGGCGAACCCGCGCCCGGGTTCGTATCCTATCGCCTCCGCCGACCCCGACCCCGACCCCCATACAGGAGCCCAGGATGCGCATTGGAGCCGTCTCCGTGATCTCGGGCCTCGTGGCGCTGGCCGCCTGCAAGGCCGAGCCGCCCGCGGCCCCGACCCCCGCCGTGCTGACGTTCACGGCTACCGACTTCGCCTTCACCGGGCCGACCGCCAGCACGCCGGGTCTCACGACGTTCCGCCTGGTGAACCAGGGCCAGGAGCCGCACCACATCATCGTGGCCCGGGTGGACAGCGGGAAGACCTTGCAGGACATGATGGCCTTCTACGCGGAGCAGGACCAAGAGGACCCGGCGTGGGCGACCTACGTCGGAGGCGTTACCGCGGTGATGCCGGGGGACTCCGCCGAGGCCAGCTCGGTGCTCGCCCCGGGCACCTACGCCGTCCTCTGCTTCATCCCGAGCCCGGACGGCACCATGCACTTGCGGAAGGGCATGGGAGGCCAGTTCACTATCGCCGGCGAAGCCGGCAAGGCCCCGGAGCCGACCGCGGACATCGAGGTCCGGCTGGTGGACCACGACTTCCGGTTCTCCCAGCCGCTCAAGGCGGGCGTCCAGACCCTCAAGGTGGTGAACGACGGCGCGCAGGTGCACGAGATCCAGCTGGTCCGGATGGATCAGGGCAAGACCATGGCGGACCTCATGGCCGCCTTCGCGCCCGGCGCGCCGCCGGGCCCGCCGCCGGGTCGGATGATCGGCGGGATGGGGGCGCTCAGCACGGGACAGACCGGGTACGTGACGTTCGACCTCGAGCCCGGCACCTACGTGCTGCTCTGCTTCGTCCCGGACGTGGCCGACGGGGCGCCCCACATGGTGAAGGGCATGGCGCAGGAGATCACGATCTCGTAGGCGC
>JBFIUJ010000168.1:0-6745 GCA_041607595.1 Gemmatimonadales bacterium
CCCACCGAGGCCACGATTACCGCCACCGTGTATGAGCCGGACGCCGAGGCGCTGGCGAAAGCGGGAGCGCGGCCCGTGCCCATCGGTCGCCCGATGGCCAACGTGCAGGCCCACGTGCTCGACCGCGGGCTCGGCCAGGTCCCGATCGGGGTGGCGGGTGAGCTCCACCTGGGTGGCGTGGGCATCGCGGTGGCGTACCGCGGGCGGCCCGAGCTCACCGCCGAGCGGTTCGTGGAGAACCCCTTCGGCCCCGGCCGACTCTATCGCACCGGCGACCGCGCGCGCTTCCGTCCCGATGGCCAGCTGGAGTTCCTCGGGCGCGTGGACGACCAGCTCAAGATCCGAGGCTATCGCATCGAGCCGGGTGAAGTCGAGGCCGTGCTCCGGGACGCGCCCGGCGTGGTGGAGGCGGCGGTGGTCGGACGGCGCGACCCGGGCGGCCGCACTCGACTCGTGGCCTACGTGGTGGTGGAGCCGGAGGCCACCGCCGATGGAGCGAGCCTTCGCTCACACGTGGCGGCCAGCCTCCCGAGCTACATGGTCCCGTCCTCGTTCGTCGTGCTGGAGGCGCTTCCGCTCACGCCCAGCGGCAAGGTGGACCGCCGCGCCCTTCCCGCGCCGGCGGAGGAGGCCCCTGAGCGGACGCCCGAGGCTCCGCGCACCGAGGTCGAAGGTCTGCTCGCCGCGATCTGGGCCGACGTGCTCGGCGTCCCGTCCGTGGGCGTGGAGGACAACTTCTTCGAGCTGGGCGGCGATTCGATCCTGACGATCCAGGTCGTGGCCCGCGCCCGGCAGGCGGGCATCCACCTGACGCCGCGGCAGGTCTTCGAGGCGCAGACCGTCGCGGCCCTGGCCACGGTGGCCGGTACCGCGAGCGTGGTCCGGGCGGAGCAGGGTCTCGTGACCGGCCAGATGCCGCTCACTCCCATCCAGCGTTGGTTCGTCGAGCAGGACTTCCCGGCGCCCCACCACTGGAACCAATCGGTGCTGCTCGAGGTGCGGGAGCGGCTCGCGCCGGAGCCGCTGCGCGCGGCGGTCGCCGCGGTGCTGCGACATCACGACGCGCTCCGCCTCCGCCTGGCGCGCGCGCCCGAGGGCTGGCGCCTGGAGCACGCCGCGCCCGGCGACGAGACCCCCGTGGATCACGTGGATCTCTCGGACGTGCCGGAGGCGCGCTGGAGCGACGCCGTCACCGCCTGCTGCACGGAGCAGCAAGCGAGCCTGGACCTGGCGCAGGGCCCGTGGATCCGTGTGGCCTACCTCGACGGCGGCCCCGACCGCGCCGGGCGACTCTTCATCGCCGTCCACCACCTGGCGATGGACGGTGTCTCCTGGCGGATCCTGCTGGAGGACCTCGCCTCGGCCTATGGGCAGGCCGCGCGGGGCGGGTCGCCGGGCCTGCCGCCCAAGACGACGGCCTTCCGCGACTGGGGCCGACGCCTCGAGCGCTTCGCCGAGACGCCGGAGGCCGGGCGTGAGCTCGCCTTCTGGACCGGCATGGCCGATGGGGCGACGGGCACACTGCCCCGGGACGGGCAGGGGGCGAACACCGAGGAGAGCGAGCGCACCGTGCAGGTGGCGCTCACCGAGGAGGAGACCCGCGCCCTGCTGCGGGAGGTCCCGGCCGCCTATCGCACCGAGATCAACGATGCCCTCCTCGCCGGGCTGGGCCAGGCCCTCGCCGAGTGGGCGGGGCCGGCACCGCTCTTGGTGGACCTCGAGGGGCACGGGCGGGAGGACGTCTTCGACGACGTAGACCTCTCCCGTACCGTCGGCTGGTTCACCACGGTCTACCCAGTGCGGCTGGATCTCGCCGGACTCGGCCCGGGCGAGGCCATCGGCCGGATGAAGGATCGGCTCCGGTCCATCCCCCGGCGCGGCCTCGGATACGGCGTGCTTCGATACCTCGCCAGCGACACCGCGGGGCAGGGCGCCTTCGCCCGACTGCCCGAGGCGGAGGTGAGCTTCAACTATTTGGGCCAGATGGACCAGGCAATGGCCGCGGAGGGTCCCTTCGGTCCCGCGCCCGAGCCGGCGGGCGCCGACCACGACCCGCGTGGTCCCCGAACGCACGTGCTCGACATCACCGGCGCGGTGGCCGGCGGCCGGCTCACGCTGGCCCTGGGCTACAGCGAGGGGCTCCACCGGCAGGAGAGCATCGAGCGACTGGGCGCCGGGATCGCGCGCGCCCTGCGCGAGCTGATCGCGCACAGCCGGACCGGCCAGGCGGGTGGCGCCACGCCGGAGGATTTTCCGCTCGCGGGGCTCTCCCAGCGGGCGCTCGACAAAGTGCTGGCGAAGATCGGGAAGTGACGAGCCGATGACCCATAAGAACGTCGAAGACATCTACCCACTCACCCCGATGCAGCAGGGGATGCTCTTTCACAGCCTGTACGCGCCGGGCTCCGGCGTGTACCTGGAAGTTCTCGACTGCACCCTGCGGGGCGATCTCGACGAGACCGCCTTCGAGGCCGCCTGGGGTCGCGTCGTCGAGCGCCACCCGGTGCTCCGCACGGCGTTCGTCTGGGAAGGGCTCGACGAGCCGCTCCAGGTCGTCCACCGCGAGGTGGACCTGCCCCTCGCCCGCCACGACTGGCGGGAGCTGGACCCGGCGGCGCAGTCGGAGCGCTGGGACGCGTTCCGCTCGGTCGAGCGGGGGAACGACTTCGACCTGGCACAGGCCCCGCTCATGCGGCTGGCGCTGATCCGCCTCGGGGACGACCACTGGCGGTTCCATTGGGCCCACCACCACCTGCTGCTCGACGGCTGGTCGGTGCCCCTGGTGCTCCAGGAGGTCTTCGCCCACTACGAGGCCGAGCGCCGAGGCACCCCGCTGGCACTCCCGGCGCCGCGTCCGTACCGCGACTACATCGCGTGGCTGCAGGGACGCGATCCCGCCGCCGCGGAGGCCTACTGGCGCCGGGTCCTGGCCGGGTGCACCGGGTCGACGCCGCTCACGGCGGAGAGGTCCATGCCGGCTGCGGCCACGGGTCCGGGCTTCCCCTCCGCCCGCCGCCGGATCGGGCCGGAGGCGACCGCCGCCATCCAGGCCTTCGCCCGAGCACATCGCCTCACCCCGAGCACGCTCGTCCACGCGGCGTGGGGCCTCCTGCTCGGCCGCTACGCCGGAGAGGAAGACGTCATCTTCGGGTCCACCACGTCGGGCCGCCCGGCGGACCTGGCCGGCTCGGAGCAGATGGTGGGCCTCTTCATCAATACCCTCCCGCTCCGCGTGGGGCTGGACCCTGCCACTCCGGTGGGCCGGTGGCTCGCGGACCTGCAGGCCGCGCTGGCGGAGCAGCGACAGTACGAGGAGAGCGCGCTGGTCCAGGTGCAGGGGTGGAGCGGCGTCCCCCGCGGCATCCCGCTCTTCGAGAGCATCCTGGTCTTCCAGAACTTCCCGGTCTCGGACGTGCTCCGGGAGCAGCCGGGCACGCTCCGGATCGAGGACGTGGAGGGGGCGGAGCAGACCAACTATCCGCTCACGCTCGTCGCCACGCCGGGTGCCGAGTGGTCGCTCGAGCTGGCCTACGACCCCGCCCGCTTCGACAGTACCGCCGTCGAGCGCCTGCTCCGGCATCTCGAGACCGCGTTGGTGGAGATCGCCGCGGATGGCGACCGTGCGCTGGGCGAGGTCTCCATCCTGCCGGCGGACGAGCGGAGGCTGGTGGTGGAGGAATGGAACCGCACCGAGGCGTCGGTTCCGCCCGAGACCGCCCCCGCCCTCGTGGCCGCCCAGGCCCGCGAAACGCCGGACGCTCTCGCGATCGACGACCCCGCCACCGGCGAGCGCCTCACCTACGCCGAGCTGGAGCAGCGGGCGAGCCGCCTGGCCCACCACCTCCTCGCGCTGGACGTCGGCCGAGAGGCCCTGGTCGGCGTGCTGCTGCCCCGGTCGGCCGATTTGATCGCCGCCCTCCTGGCCTGCTGGAAGGCCGGTGCGGCCTATCTCCCGCTGGACCCCGAGTACCCGGACGAGCGGCTCCGCTTCATGCTGGAGGATTCGCGCGCCAAGCTCCTTCTCACGGTGTCGTCGCTCCGCGACCGGGTCCCGGCCGGAGTGAGCTCCGTGTGTTTGGACGAGTCACGCGACGTGATCGCCAGCCTGCCTGGGGAGCCCCCGGCGGTCGAGATCGGCCCGGAGCTGCTCGCCTACGTCATCTATACCTCCGGCTCGACCGGTCGGCCCAAGGGGGCGATGCTCGAGCACGGCGGCGTGCGGAACTATCTCGCGTGGTGCCGGCAGGCCTATCCGCTCGGACCGGGCCGGCGGTCGCCGCTCCACTCGTCCATCGCGTTCGACCTCACGGTCACCAGCGTCTTCGCCCCGTTGGTGACGGGCGGCACGGTGGAGATCGTCCCGGAGGGGCGGGGAGCCGAGGTGCTGCTCGAGCGGTGGGCCGCGAGCGACGGCGAGCGCTACGGGACCGTGAAGCTCACTCCGGCCCACCTGGACCTCCTGCGCGCGAGCGGCGCGGAGGCGGGTCGGGCCGACGGCCTGGTGATCGGAGGAGAGCAGCTCGTGGCCGAGAGCGTCGCCTACTGGCGCCGCCACGCACCCGAGACTCGACTCTTCAACGAGTACGGGCCGACCGAAACCGTGGTGGGGTGCATCGTCCTGGAGGTTCCTCGGAACGGCGACCTGACCGGCGCCGTGCCGATCGGCCGGCCGATTCCCAACACCCAGGCCTACGTGCTGGACCCGGCCGGCGCGCCGGTGCCGATCGGCGTGCCGGGCGAGCTCTACCTGGGCGGTGCCCAGGTGGGGCGCGGCTACCTGAACCGCCCCGAGCTCACCGCCGAGCGGTTCGTGCCCGACCCGTTCTCCCCGCGCGCCGGGGCGCGGCTCTATCGCACCGGCGACCGCGCCCGCTGGCGCCCCGACGGTCAGCTCGAATTCCTCGGCCGCGCGGACGACCAGGTCAAGATTCGCGGCTTCCGGGTGGAGCCGGGCGAGATCGAGTCCCTCCTTCGCGAGCAGGCGGGCGTGCGGGAAGCGGCCGTGGTGGTCCTCGGCGCCGACGGCGAGCCCCTCCGCCTCGTGGCCTACGTCGTCGGTGAGGGCGAGCCGGCGGGCTGGCGCGCGGCGCTCGCCGAGCGGCTCCCGGAGCACATGGTGCCCGGGGCGTTCGTGGCGCTCGAGGCGCTGCCGCTCACGCCCAACGGCAAGGTGGATCGCCGCGCGCTGCCCGCGCCGGAAGCGTCCGCGCGCCCGGCCGAGGCCGGCGGCTACGTGGCGCCGCGCACGGAGCTGGAGAAGCTCCTCGCCGCGCAATGGGCCCAGGTGCTCGGGGTCGATCGGGTCGGCGTGCGGGACGACTTCTTCGCCCTGGGCGGACACTCGCTGCTCGCCACCCGGCTCGTCGCCCACGTCCGCGATACGCTCCAGGTCGAGCTGCCGCTCCGGAGCCTCTTCGACGCGCCCACCGTGGAAGGCATGGTCGCCGCCCTGGAGACGGCACGCGGAGGGCTCGCCGCGGCGCCGCCCATCACGGCCTCGCCGCGTGACGGGACCCTGCCCCTCTCGTTCGCCCAGGAACGCCTCTGGTTCCTGGACCAGCTCGATCCCGACGCGGCGGTCTACAACATCCCGGCGGCGATCCGGCTCGAGGGGCAGCTCGACGTGGCACGGCTCGAGCAGAGCCTCAACGAAGTGCTCCGCCGGCATGAGGCGCTCCGGACCACGTTCGGCGAGGCGGATGGCAGGCCCACCCTCCAGATCGCCGATGAGCTGCGGGTAGAGATCGCCTCGGTGGACCTGGCACCCCTCTCGGTGGAGGACCGCGAGGCGCAGGTGCGGGAGCGCGCCGAGGAAGAGGCTCGCCGCCCGTTCGATCTGGCTTCCGGGCCGCTGCTGCGGGCCACCCTGCTGCGACTCGGCGCCGAGACGCACGTGGCCCTGCTGACGCTCCATCACATCGTGTCGGACGGCTGGTCCATGGGAATCCTGGTGCACGAGCTCTGCGCGCTCTATCAGGCGCTCGGCGCGGGGGAGGCGACGCCCCTGCCGCCGCTGCCGGTCCAGTACGCGGACTTCGCGCGCTGGCAGCGGGAGTGGATCCAGGGTGAGGTGCTGGAGGAGCAGCTCGCCTACTGGAAGCGGCAGCTCGGCGACGGCGACGGCACGCTCGACCTCCCGACCGATCACCCGCGGCCGGCCGTCCGCTCGTTCCGCGGAGCCTCGGTCCCCATCGCGCTCTCCGCGGAGCTGTCCGAGAAGCTCGTCGCGCTGGGCCGCTCCGCGGGGGCGACGCCGTTCATGGTGTTGTTGGCGGGGTGGCAGGCGCTCCTGGCTCGGTACAGCGGACAGCGAGACGTGAGCGTGGGGACGGCCATCGCGAACCGGCGGCGGCGGGAGGTGGAGGGACTGATCGGGTTCTTCGTGAACACCCTGGTGCTGCGGACCGACCTGTCGGACGACCCGGGCTTCACCGAGCTGTTGGGCCGGGTGCGGGAGGTGACGCTCGATGCCTACGCTCACCAGGACCTCCCGTTCGAGCGCGTCGTCGAGGCGGTCCAACCCAAGCGGGACCTGAGCCTGCCACCGCTGTTCCAAGTGATGTTCGTCCTCGACAACAGTCCGGTGCGTCCGGCGCAGCTGTCCGGCCTCCGGGTGGCGCCCGTGCAGGGCGACACGACGGTCAGCACCTTCGACCTCACACTCCAGCTCGAGCAGACGCCGGCGGGGATCGTGGGGGCGCTGGAGTACAGCACGGATCTGTTCGAGCGGGCGACGGTGGAGCGG
>JBFIUJ010000169.1:0-6727 GCA_041607595.1 Gemmatimonadales bacterium
CGCCTCGGCGCTGAGGAACCCCACGAGCCGGACCCGCATGCGGGCGTCGAGCTGCGTGAGCCGGAAGGCCTCGGCGCCCGTCGGCGATCCTGCCCCTGGCTCCATCTCGAGCCGCACCACGACCCCCGCGAGCGTCACCGGGCCCACACCCACCTCGGCCCAGGCCCCACCGCCTTCCCCCCGAAAGCGCAGCGCCGCCGTCTGCTCCCGGTAATCGCCCAACGCGCCCTGGACACCCAGGCCGGCGTGTTGGGCCTCGGCCGGGACCGCGAAGGCGAGCGCCAGGCCCAGCACGAAGGTGTGAGGCCTCATGGGCCTGCCGCGCCCGGCACCGCGGTCACGGCGAGACGAACGAGGAGGCGGCGCCCGGCATTCTGCGCGGCGATGTCCGCATTCTGCCGGGCCAACTGCTCGCGCACGAGCTGGTTGTAGAGGATGTTGCCTTCCGCGGGGACCGGGGCTGGCTTTCGAGCGGTGGCCAGGAGCCCCACCAGCACCGCGCCGGCGCCGATCGTGATCAGCTCCCGCCGAGCGCCGCCGTCCCCGAGCGCGCCGTTCTCCAGCGCCAGCGCGGCTCCGGCGGCGATGGCCGTTCCCAAGAAGGCGAAGCCGATCGGACGCCAGCTGCGCGGGGGCACGACCCTCTCGGGCAGGAGGGTGTAGCCCGGCAGCGCCCGCAGGTGTGGAAGGGTGTCCACCGGACTCGGCGTGACCCGGACCGACTGGGCGCGGGCGTAGCGGTCGCGTCCAGCCGCCGCATCCACCACGATCCGGAACTCGCCGGGCTCTCGAGGCGGAAGGCCGTCCAGGAGCCCGTTCCACCCTACCACGACCTCTCCCTCACGCAGGGTCGAGTCGAGGACCGCCTGCCCGCCGGGGCCGATCACGCGGGTGACCACCCGCGCAGGCCGCGTCAGCCCGAACCGCACCACCAGCGACTCGCGCACCGCGACGAACGCGCCGGTGTCCACCCGGAGGTCCCGGATCACCAACACCTGGCCCGCCGCGAGGGCGAAGAGCCCCGTGATCTTCGGACTGATGCGACGCTCGTCGAGACGGTGGTCGGGGGCGAGGAGGAGGAGCTGCTTGAAGGCGTCCGTCGCCTGGCGGGTGCTGTCGAGCGAAGCATAGGAGAAGCCGAGCAGTTGGTAGACGCGGACCTGCTCGGCCGAGCCGAGGCGATCCCGGAGCGCCCGACTCGCGAGCTGGATGGCCTGGGCGTAGTTCAACCCGTCATAGGCCGCCTGCGCCTGGCCCACGAGGGGGTGGTCTTGCGCCGCGCCGGGGGACGGCGCCGCGCCGGCGGCGAGGCCGATTGCGACCAACCACCTGACCAGTCGCGTCACGGCGCGGGCGCCGCGTCCAGCACATACCGGCGCCGGATCGGGTTGGGCTCGCCGACCACGATGGTCTCCCGCTTGGTGCGGTAGCCTTCCTGCTCGATCCGGAGCTCGTGCCGGCCAAAGGCGAGCGGGTAGTCGGCGACCGGCGTCGGCCCGACCTCGACCCCGTCCACGTAGAGCGTGCCCCAGGGCTCGGAGGCCACCGTCAACGGCGCCGTTCGCCCGACCGGCGCCTGGGGCGGAGCCACCTCCGCCGGGCGGCGGGCCGGGCCACCCTGCGCTGCTCGGGGCGGCGAGGGCCGGCGCGGCTCCGCCCCCGCCGACTCCGCCGGCGGAGGGCTGAGGGCGGGCGCCGCCGTGGTGTCCGCCGGGGCCGAGTCCGTCCTGGCGCTGGGCTGCGTGGTGTCCAGCAGCACCGGCGGAGCCGGTGCCAGCGGGACCAGAGCGCTCGCGGTGTCTCTCGCCACGATCGTGGGCAGCCACGCGGCCCGGTTGGCCCACAGCGTGGCACCCCCGGTCACGACCGCGAGCAGCGCGAGCCAAACCCAGGCCCGCCGGCGCGACTTCGGCCGCGGACGCGCCACCACCCGGAGGCGGGCGTCCGGGGGGATCGGGGTGGTAGGCGCCTGAACGAGCGTCGGCGTGTCGGAAGCAGAACGCCCGCGCGGGAGCGAAGACTGGCGGCGCGCAGCGCTGCGGCTCTTGTCCACCGCCCCGGTGAACTCCTCCATCGTGGGGAAGCGCTGGTCCGGCGACTTATGGAGGGCGCGGGCAATCGCCGCGTCCAGCTCGGGCGGGACATCGGTGCGCCGGCTCGAGACCCGGGGCGCGGTCTCGAAGACCTGCTTGTAGAGGATCGTGTGCACGTCGTCGTGCGAGAAGGGGAGCTCGCCGGTGAGCATGCGGTATCCCACCACCGCGAGGGCGTACTGGTCGGCCCGCCCGTCCACCTCGAGCCCCTTGGCCTGCTCCGGCGCCATGAAATACGGCGTCCCGATCACCGCGCCCGTCCCGGTGAGCTGGGAGGCATTGCGCAGCGCCTTGGAGATGCCGAAGTCGGTGAGGATCACCCTCCCCGACTCGTCGAGCATGATGTTGGCCGGCTTGATGTCCCGGTGCACGATGTGTCGGGCGTGGGCATGCCCCAGCGCCTCGGACGCCTCGGCCAGGATCCGGCGGGAGAGGTCGATCGGCAGGCGGGGCTCCTCGACCAGAATCTCATCCAGGGACTGGCCCGCCACGTACTTCATCACGAAGTAGTGGAGGTCCTCCACGGAGTCCACCCGGTAGATCGGGATGATGTGGGGGTGATCCAGGCGCGCCGCCGTCTTCGCTTCCCGCTCGAACCGCGCGACCAGCTGCTCGTCGTCCGCCATCTCCGGAGGCAGCACCTTGATCGCGACCCGGCGCTCGAGAGCCAGGTCTTCCGCGAGGAACACCGCGGCCATGCCTCCCTGACCCAGCACCGAGAGAATGACGTAGCGCCCCTGGAGCACTTGCGCCAGACGGTCGCGCAGCTCCCCGAGTCGCCCGGCGGGCCGGCCGGAATCGCGACCGGATCCGGTTGCCACCCCGCTGCCGCAGGCCGGACAGAAGCGGCTTCCAGGGGTCACTGGCGCGCTGCAGGTCGGACAGTCGATGAGGTCGGTCATCGGGTGGGTGCGATCACGCCGCAGCTCGTGGGCGAGACGCACATGGCGTAGCGCGTCGGCTTGCCTATCGGATCGGTCACCACGATGTAGTACTTCCCGGCCGGCAGGCTCGTCGTGATGATCTCCGGCAGTGGCCCGCGGCGTTGGGACACGGCCCTGACCTGCACGGGACCGATGTCGGGCAGCGAGAGGAGGTAGAGGTCGAGGTCGCCGAGCACCGAGCTCTGGGCACCGGGGGTGGTCACGCTCTGGATCCCGATGGATACCGTGCGGGCCGGTCCGGCCGGCACCGTGAAGGCATACCAGTCGACGTCGTGCGGGTTGTCGGTCGAGAGGGTGTCCAGGAACAGGGTGGTCGGGTCGATCCGGAGCGTCGGGGACAGTGCGTTCTGGTCGGCGAAGTCGCAGGTGTCGTTTTCCTCGAACCGGTCCGCCGCGATCGCCGGGTCGGTCACCTGATACGCCCGGACCACGGTGATCCCGTAGCGGCCCTCGCGCGTGAAGAGCGTTACCAGGTCCACCGAGCTCTTGGGCAGCGACTTGAGCGCGACGATCAGCGAATCGCTGCGCACCTCCGGGACCTGAAACGGAGTCCCTTTGCAGAAGTACCGACCCGAGCCGATCGTCCATCCCGTCGTCACCGGGGCACCAGCCAGGCGCACCGCCGAATCGGCGAGAAAGGTCACGCTGTCCACGCTCCGGGCGATGCGGAACGTGTGCGGGCCCTGCGGCGTGGTCGTGGAAAAGCGATACCAGTCGGTCGCGAACGAATCCCGGACCACCGCCTCCCGCGCCAGGGCGGGGTTGAAGAAGCGCACCGCCGGCACGGCGGGCAGGGGAGGTGCCCCGTCGAGGTCGATTCGCGCGGGCGCGGTGTCGTTCGGCTCGTAGAGGTCGAGCGGGAGCACGACCGTCGGATCCGTCACGATCGCCAGCTGACCCGAGCCCGCCACCAGAATCCGGGCGGTGGCCGCGGGCGGCGGGACCCAGAAGGCCATCTGGCTCACCCCCCGCGGATCGCCCGCCAGGGACGAGCTGTCCGGGATGAGCGTGCCCGCCCCGAGCCCGGCGAAGAACACCTCGCGGATGCCCACGCCGTAGAGCGTGACCCGCCCTCCGTACCGCACCGTCGCGGGGCGAACGCTGTCGATCTCGAGCGGGTCCGCGACCCGGATCGCGAGGGCGCCGGACTCCGCCTGCTGGAACCCTGCCGCGAGCGCCCGGATGACCGCGACGCCGGCGTTGAGCCCAGTGACCTTTCCGGTGCGATCGGCCCCCGGCGCGACCGTTGCGAGGGACGGCTCCTCGGTGAGCCAGGCCACGTCGGCATTCGGCACCTCGACCGAATCACCCGGGCCCAGCCGCCGCCAGACTCTGGCGGCGAGCTCCAGCTGCTCGCCGCGCAGGAGCACGAGGCTCGAGGCCGCCGAAGCCGACACCGGCGCGACGGTGACGAACACGTCGGCGCTCTCGTCCGTGGGGAAGGAGCAGGTGGCCAGCACCAACAGGGCCCCCGCGGAGAGGGTCCGGCATCGAGTGGGCAAGTCGCTGGGAGGCAATGGCATCGGCACTGATCTCCCGCTCAACTTATACCGATTCCGGACCCCCCGCCACGCGATCCCCTCTTGCCCGATCGGCCCACCGCAGCCAGAGCAGCCACAGGCCCACGACCCAGAGGACGATGGCCACCTCCCAGAAGACCTCGTGGGCCAGGTGAAAGGCGCGCGGGTCGTGGACCCCGAGGTAGAAGAGGTGGAGGAGCCGAAGCAGATTCAGGCCGAGCACCAGCGACACGCCGAGGCCCACCCCGATCGTCTTGGCCCTGGCCCCACCGGGGCCCGCCAGGATGCCGACCGCCAGGAACCCCGCGGGCACGAGTCCCAGGCACCCGCGGGAGACCTGGTAGGCGAAGCCTCCCGGGTGGAAGAGCGCGGCCGACTCCCGCGCCACGGGAAGCCCGGCACTCCCGAGGAGCGCGCCGACCACGGCCGCGGCTCCGGCCTGGAGCGGCTGCATGGCGGGGCCCACGACCTCGTCCCGGAAGACCAGCAGGACGAGGCCGAGGAAGGCCGCCAGGGCGAGCAGGAGCCTCCGCGAGTGACGATCGAGCGATGGTCCGGCCATGCTCAGCCGAGCGCGAGCCTCCGGCGGCGCCACAACACCGCCGCCCCGAACAGCGCGGCGAGTGCCAGGATCCCGACGACCGACAGGTCGGGGACGCGCACCGGGGTCGAACCCGTCACCCCGTTGGCGGTGGCGGCTACCGTCGCCGTCCCGCGCGAGACGCCGGTCACGGTCGCGGCCGCCACGCCGGCAATGTCGGTCACCGCCGAGGCGGGAGCCACCGTCATCACGCTGGCATCGGACGACGCGAACGCCACGGCGATGCCCGCCTGCGGCACGCCGTTCACCCGAACGGTGGCGCGGGCGGTGGTCGTCTCGCCGTTCTTCAGCTTGCGGTCCGGGTCGAGGACCACGGTCACCGCCGTCACCGGACCGGAGGTCCGGATCGCGTTGAGCAGACCGGCGCCACAGGGACGGGGGCACTGGACCGAGTTCCGGGCCAGCGCCCGCGCCTGCAGCTCCGCGAGGAGCTGGGCCGGCGTCAACCCGGGCGTCTGGGCCAGCCACAGCGCGGCCACGCCCGCCACGTGGGGAGTGGCCATCGAGGTGCCGTTGTAGAAGGCGTAGCCGCCCTGGACCGTGCTCAGGACGCCGTCGGGAAGGCCATCGCCCGTGTCGTCCCGATCCACATCCCCGCCCGGCGCCATGATCTCGATCGTTGCGCCGAAGTTGGAGTATCGCTCGACCAGGCGTCCCCGAGCGTCGCTCGCGGCCACGGTGACCACGTTGTTGCAGCTGGCGGGCAAGACCTGCGACGCGTCCGTGGCGTCGTTCCCCGCCGCGACCACCACGATCACGCCGGCGGCCACGGCGTCGTTGATGGCGGCCTGGGTGGAGGGCGACGAGCTGCAGGGCACTCCCGGCGGCGTGCCGAGGCTCATGCTGATCACCCGCGCCGGCGTGGGGTTGGGCGGGGCACCGGGCACCGGGAGGCCGGCGGCCCAGCGGATCCCGTCGTTGATGTCCGAGGTGAGTCCCCCGCACTTCCCCAACACCCGCACCGACTGGGCGCTGACGGTCCAGTTCACCCCGGCGACGCCGGTGCCGTTGTTGGTGTTCCCGACGCCCACGGTTCCCGCCACGTGGGTGCCGTGCCAGCTGTTCGGCGAGGGCGGGCTCCCCGGGAAGCACTCGTTGGCCGCGCTCGCGTCGCCGGGGTCGGTGGGATCGGTGTCACGTCCGCTCCCGTCGTTGCCGATGAACGGATCGCTGATCATGTCGTGGCCGGCGACCAGGTTCGCGGAGCCGACGATGTCGGGATGGTTCGGCAGGATCCCGGTGTCCAGGATGGACACCACGACCGCCGCGCTCCCGGTGGTACTGTCCCAGGCGCGGGGCAGGCCGATCCCGCCGGGCGATTCACCCGCGGCCGAGCCGTTGTTGCGGTAGTGCCATTGGTCCGAGAACCGCGCGTCGTTGGGGATCCGGTCCGGGGCCGGAACCGACGGCGCCCCGACCGCGTAGAGACGGTAGTTCGGCTGGGCGTACTCCACATCCGGGCTCGCCCGCAGCGAGTCCACGATCTGGAGCGTCCGGTCTCGCGCCGCGGACGGCGAAAGCGCCGCCATCATCGAGGGCTGGAACCGGTAGACGTACTCGCCGCCGCCG
>JBFIUJ010000170.1:0-6666 GCA_041607595.1 Gemmatimonadales bacterium
GAAGAGGGGATGCGCTTCAACCCGATCTCGGTCAGCGGGTACCACATGCGGGAGGCCGGCGCCACGGCCGCCCAGGAAGTCGGCTTCACCCTGGCCAACGGGCTCGCCTACGGCGCGCTGGCGGAGCGATCCGGCGTCCCGTTCGACGTCTTCGGCCCGCGGCTCTCCTTCTTCTTCGCCGCCCACAACGACCTCTTCGAGGAAGTGGCGAAGTTCCGGGCGGCCCGCCGGCTCTGGGCGCGGCTCGCGCGGGAGCGCTTCGGCGCGGGCGACCAGGCGGCCCGGCTTCGCTTCCACACCCAGACCGGCGGGGTGACCCTCCAGGCGCAGCAGCCGATGAACAACGTCGTGCGGGTCACGGTGCAGGCCCTCGCGGCGGTCCTGGGCGGCACCCAGTCCCTCCATACCAACGGCTACGACGAGGCGCTGGCGCTGCCCTCCGAGGAAGCGGCCACGCTCGCCCTGCGGACGCAGCAGGTGTTGGCCTACGAGAGCGGCGTGGCCGGGTCGGTGGACCCCCTGGCCGGGAGCTATTACGTCGAGAGCCTGACCGACCGGCTGGAGGCCGAGGCCCGCACCCTGGTGGAGGAGGTGGACGCGCTGGGCGGGGCGGCGGCCGCGGTGGCGAAGGGCTGGTTTCAGGAGCGGATCGCCGCCAGCGCCTATGCGCTGCAGCGCCGGCAGGAGGCGGGCGAGCTCACCGTGGTGGGGGTGAACCGGTTCGCCGATGCGTCGCCGGCGCGCGAGATCCCCATGCCGGACTTCTCCGCGCTCGCGGAGCGGCAGCGGGCCACCCTGGCGCAGGCGAAGGCGGCGCGGGACGCGGGCCGCGCCCGGGCCGCGCTGGCCGCGCTGCGCGGAGGCGCCGGGACGGAGGCGCCGCTGATGCCGCTGATCCTGGAGGGGGTGCGCGCCCGGGCCACCCTGGGCGAGCTGAGCGATGCGCTCCGGGATGCCTGGGGGGTCTATCGGCCCTCGGGCTGAGCCTCGCTCGCTTGAGTGCCTCCTTCGCCCCGACTACTATTCGCCGGTTTTTGTCTATCGAGTGTGTTCATGCCGACGTACGAATACGAGTGTCCCGAAGGCCACGCCTTCGAGAAGCTCCAGAAGATGAGCGACAAGCCCCGAGCCAACTGTCCCACCTGCGGTCGCCGGGCCACCCGGAAGATCTCCGGCGGGGCGGGGCTCGTCTTCAAGGGCAGCGGCTTCTACATCACGGACTACGGGAAGGATGGGAAGGGCCCGCGAAAGGCGCCGGTGGAGGGCGGCGGCGAGGCCGCCAAGGCCGATGCGCCGGCCGCGAAGACGGAGGGCTCGGCCCCGGCCGAGAAGGCGGACGCGAAGCCCTCCAAGGCCAAGGAGAAGGGCGCCCCCAAGAAAGCCTCCGAGTGACCGACCAGCTGCGCACGGCCCTCGCGCGCGTGGCCGCCGAGCTGGGCGAGCCCGAGGCCGAGTTCGTCCTCGAGCGGCCGCGGGACCCGCTCCACGGGGACCTCGCCACCAACCTCGCCATGGCCCTCGCGGGCCGGGCGAAGGCCAAGCCCCGCCAGCTGGCCGAGCGCATCCTCACCCTGCTCGATCTCCCGCCCGGGATCGTCGATCGGAGCGAGATCGCGGGCCCCGGGTTCATCAACTTCTGGCTCTCCCAGGACCAGCTGGCCCGGGCGCTGGACACCATCCTCGCCGCGGGTTCCGCCTACGGCCGCCACGCATTCGGGGAGGGGGAGCGGGTGAACGTCGAGTTCGTCTCGGCCAACCCCACGGGCCCGCTGCACGTGGGACACGGCCGGGGCGCCGCCCTGGGCGACGGGATCGCGGCCCTCCTCGAGTGGACCGGCCACACGGTGGTCCGCGAGTTCTACATCAACGATGCCGGGGTCCAAATCGACCGGCTGGCCCAGAGCCTGTGGGCCCGGGTCCAGGAGGCGGCGGGCCGGCCGGCGGCGATCCCCGAGGGCGGCTACCACGGCGAGTACCTGCGGGAGACCGCGGCCGCGATCCTGCGGGAGCACGGGCCCGGCTTCGCCGAGCTGCCCGAGGCCGAGGGCATCGCCCGCTGCCGCGCCATCGGCCTCGAGAGCCAGCGGCGCGAGCAGGACGAGGACCTCGCGGCCTTCGGTGTGCGGTTCGACGTGATGAGCTCGGAGCAATCCGTTTACGACCGGGGCCTGATCGAGACGACGCTCGACCGGCTCCGCGCCCGGGAGCAGGTCTTCGAAGCCGAGGGGGCCCTCTGGCTCCGGACCAGCGCCTTCGGCGACGACCAGGACCGGGTGCTCCGCAAGCAGGACGGGACCTTCACCTACGTCCTGCCGGACATCGCCTACCACGTGGACAAGCACGACCGCGGGTTCTCCCGGGTGATCGACGTCTGGGGGGCCGATCATCACGGGTACGTGCCCCGGATGCGGGCCGCGCTCCGGGCCCTCGGCTACGGCGAGGACTTCTTCGCGGTGGCGCTAGTGCAGCTGGTGAAGGTGATGCGGGGCGGGGAAGAGGTGAAGATGTCGAAGCGCTCGGGGGAGTTCGTCACGCTCCGCGACCTGGTCGAGGAGGTAGGGGTGGACGCCGCCCGCTACTTCTTCCTGATGCGGCGGAGCGAGTCCCAGCTCAACTTCGACATCGACCTGGCCAAGAGCCAGACCGAGGAGAACCCCGTCTTCTACGTCCAGATGGCCCACGCGCGGATGAGCGGCATCTTCCGCGTGGCGGAGCGCGAGCCCGAGAGCGTGGCCGGCCCGGTGGACCTCGAGGCCCTCCCCGCCGACGAGGACCGCGAGCTCCTCAAGAAGCTCACGGCCTTCCCCGAGATCGTCGACCGCGCGGCGCGCGAGCGCGAGCCGCATCGGGTCACCGGGTATCTGGACGAGCTCGCCCGCGTCGCCCACGGCTGGTACCACAAATGCCGGGTCCTCGGCGAGCCCCCCGCCGTGGAGCACGGCCGGCTCGTCCTCGCCCGCGCCGCCCGGCAGGTGCTCGCCAACGGGCTCACCCTTCTCGGCTGCTCCGCCCCCGACCGGATGTGATTCCATGACCCTGCTCGTCGTCGGCAGTATCGCGCTCGATTCCGTCTATACGCCCTTCGGAGAGACCGCGGACGCCCTGGGGGGCTCCGCCGTCTACTTCAGTGTGGCCGGGTCGCTGCTGCATCCGGTGCAGGTCGTCGGGGTCGTCGGGAAGGACTACCCGATGGACCAGCTGCAGCAGCTCGCCACCCGCGGCATCGACTGGTCCGGCGTAGAGCGCGCGGACGGGGAGAGCTTCCGCTGGAAGGGCAAGTACTCCTACGACCTCCAGAGCCGGGAGACGCTGGAGACGCGGCTCGGGGTCTTCGCCCAGTTCCAGCCGAAGCTGCCGGCCGGTTTCTCCGGGGCGCAATTCCTGTTCTTGGGCAACATCGACCCGGAGCTGCAGCTCGGCGTGCTTCAGCAGATCGAGCGGCCCAAGCTGGTGGCCTGCGATACCATGAACTACTGGATCCAGAGCAAGAAGGAGGCGCTGCTCGCGCTGCTCCAGCGGGTCGACATCCTGATGGTGAACGACAGCGAGGCGCGGGAGCTCTCCGGTGACTGGAACATCCATCGCGCGGGGCGCTGGATCCTCCAGCACGGTCCCAAGCGGGTCGTCATCAAGCAGGGGGAGTACGGCGCCCTCCTGATCGAGCCGGAGCGGACCTTCTACGTCCCCGCCTTCCCGCTGGAGGAGGTCTTCGATCCGACCGGCGCGGGCGACGCCTTCGCCGGCGGCTTCATGGGCTACCTGTCCCGGAGCGGCGGCGTGGAGACCATGAACCTGCGCCGGGCGATGGTCTACGGTGCGGCGATGGGCTCCTTCGCCGTAAGCCAGTTCGGTATCCGCGGGTTCGACACGGTGCGTTCGGGGGACGTCGAGGCCCGGGTGGCCGCGTTCCGCGACCTCACCCACGTCTCCCTGGCCGAGCCCCTGCCGTGAGCGACGCGCCCGGCCCCGCCACCTCGGCCCGGCGCTACCGCGCGGCCGGCGTGGATCTGTCCCAGGCGGAGGCCGCCAGGGCTCGGATCGCGGCGGCGGTGGCCGGGACCCGCACCCCGCTCTCGGTCGGCCTGGTGGGTGCCTTCGGAGGGATGGTGCGCGTTCCCGCCGGGATGCGCGCGCCGGTCCTCGTCCTGAGCACCGACGGCGTGGGCACCAAGGTGCTGGTGGCCCAGGCCGCGCGCCGGTACGACGGCGTCGGGGAGGACTTGGTGAACCATGCGGTCAACGACATCCTGGTCCACGGGGCCCGCCCGCTCGCCTTCCTCGACTACCTGGCCGGCGCCGGCCTGGGCGTCGAGGAGACCGCCGGGATCGTGGAGGGGGTCGCACGGGGATGCCGGGCGCACGACATGGCGCTGGTGGGCGGCGAAACCGCCCAGATGCCGGACCTGTACCAGCCGGGGCACTTCGACCTCGCCGGGACGATCGTCGGCGTCGTGGAGGAGGACGAGGCGCTCCACGGCGACCGCATCCGAGCCGGGGACGTGCTGGTGGCCTATGCCTCGAGCGGGCTGCACACCAACGGGTATACCTTGGCACGGCGTATCGTCGCGGACCAGCTCCGGCTCGGCGTGGACGATCCCTTCCCGGAGACGGGCGGGTCCGTCGCCGACGCGCTGCTCGCCGTGCACCGCTCCTACGCCCGCAGCGTGACGCCGGTCCTCGCACACCTCCACGGTGTGGCCCACATCACCGGCGGCGGCATCGCGGGGAACCTGGTGCGGATCTTGCCCGAGGGCTGCTCGGCGACCGTCGATCCGTCGTCCTGGACCTGGCCGCCGATCTTTCGCATCCTGCAGCACGCCGGACAGGTATCGACCGCAGAGATGCGGGAAGTCTTCAATCTGGGCGTGGGCCTCGTCGCCGTCCTTCCGGCCGGCCTGGTCGATGCCGCTCGGCGCGCCGCGGAGACGGACGGCGTCGCCACTTGGGTCCTGGGCGAGGTCCGACCCGGCCCGCGCGCCGTGCACTTCGCCGACTAACTGGGGGAATCTGCCATGCGATCGCTCCGCCCCGCTCTGCTGACGGCCGCCCTCGCCCTCGCGCTCCCGGCGGCGCTCGCCGCCCAGAACTCCGAGTGCGACGCCTACACCGGCAACATCCGTCGCGTGTGCGATGCCGGAGTGGACGGCACGCGCGCCTTCCATCCGATCGCCGGCCTCCTGGTGAGCGGCGGCAACCCGGTGCTGGGCACCGCCCGGTCGCTCGGCGGCCTCGGCCATCTCTCGCTCACCGCCCGGGTCAACGCGGTCAAGGTCACGTTCCCGGAGCTCTCCTACGACGGCAGCACCGACACGGTGAGCGCGGGGGACGACATCATCGCCCCGGCGCCGCTGATCGAGGGCGCACTCGGCGTATATCGGGGCCTGTCCTCCGGCTTCCTCGCGGTAGACCTCCTCGCCTCGGCCCAGCTGCTGCCGACGACCCAGGTGGACGGCCTCACCGTGGATCCCGACGCGCGCCGCGTCGGCTCGGTGGCGCTGGGCCTCGGCTACGGCGCCCGCATTGGGATCCTGCGCGGCTCCTTCGTGATCCCGTCCATCTCGGTCAGCGTGATGCGCCGGGACATCCCCCAGATCCAGTACGGCGACGTGGATGGGGGAGACACCTACTCCTACGCGGTGGACCTGCAGGCCACCAACGTGCGCGCCGCGGCCAGCTGGAAGTTCGCGGTCCTGGGCCTGGCGGCGGGCCTCGGCTGGGACAAGTACACCGGGGACGCGCGCATCGAGTTCGAGGACCCCGGCCTCCTCGTGCCCCGCCAGACCGTGGACATCAAGCTCGACAACACCCGGGTGATGGCCTTCGTGGATGCGGCGCTCGACTTCCCGATCGTGAAGATCGTGGGCGAGGCGGGCTACCAGCTCGGTAAGGACCAGCGCCTCACCACCCAGTTCGAGGACTTCGACACCACCCAGGGCAAGTTCTTCGCGGGGGTGGGGCTCCGGCTCGGCTTCTAAGCCGGCGCTCCTCCATGCGCGAGCCCGCCGCGATGCGGCGCGCCCTCGACCTCGCCTGGCGGGGTTGGGGGCGCGTGCATCCCAACCCCATGGTCGGCGCCGTGATCCTCGACGCCGAGGGCACCAAGGTGGCCGAGGGGTGGCACGCCGAATGGGGCGGCCTCCACGCCGAGACCGCCGCCCTGGCCCATGCGGGGGAGCGGGCCCGCAACGGCACGGTGGTGGTCACGCTCGAGCCGTGCGACCACGAGGGGAAGCAACCGCCCTGCACCGGTGCCCTGCTCGAGGCGGGCGTGGCGCGGGTCGTGGCGGCCATGGCCGATCCCAACCCCCGCTCTGGCGGCGGCGCCGAGCGCCTCCGTGCCGCCGGGCTGAGCGTCGAGGTCGGGCTCATGGAGACGCTGGCCGCGCGGCAGAACCCGGCCTTCCTGCACGCGCACCATACCCCCGGGCGGCCCTGGGTCGCCCTCAAGCTCGCCACCAGCCTCGACGGGCGGATCGCAGACCACGACGGCATCTCCCGCTGGATCTCCGGGCCCGAGGCCCGCGAGTACGTGCACTGGCTCCGCGCGGGGTTCGACGCGATCGGGGTCGGCGGGCGGACCGCGCGGGGGGACCGGGCCCGCCTCACCGTGCGGGGTCCGGTCGTCCCCCGGGTGGCGCCCCTCCGGGTGTTGTTCGACCGGTTGGC
>JBFIUJ010000171.1:0-6650 GCA_041607595.1 Gemmatimonadales bacterium
GCCGATCGCCCTCGGGCTCTCGGCCGGATCGGACAGCCGGCAGCCCTTGGGCTACGTGATCGTGGGGGGCATCATGGTGGCGACCGTCCTCACCCTCTTCCTGGTGCCGGTGGTGTATCTCTTGATCGAGGATCTCCGCGCCCGGGTGCTGGGCCGTCGGACCGCGGCGCTCGAGACCGCCACGGAGGCCACGTGATCCTCGGGATCCTGGCCGTTCTCCAGGTGGCCGTCCCGCTCGCCGCCGCGCCCCCCGCGGACACGCTGCCGCGGGTGACCCTGGCGGAGGCGATCCGGGAGGCGGCACGGCTCGACCCGAACTACGTGGCGGCACTCGGACAGGTGGACAACGCGGAATGGGTGCGCCGCGCGGCCTGGCTGGCGTTCGTGCTCCCCTCGGTCACGGTGAGCGCGGATTACACCAAGTCGAGCACGCCATCGTTCAATTTCGGGACCAACGAGCTGTCCCGAACCTCGGTGAGCACCCGGATCGACGCCCGCTACGCCCTCTTCGGCGGCGGCGACCGCTTGGCGGACCTCTCCCGAGGCCGGGCCGAGGTCGAGGTGGCCCACGCGGGCGAGCGGCAGGCGCGGTTCCTCTCGGCGCTCCAGACAGAGAGCGCTTATTACGACGTCCTCACCAGCCGGGAGCTGGCCGGCGTCGCGGAGGGGCGCGTGCGCCGCGCGGACGAGCAGCTCCGGGTGGCCCGTGCCCGGGTGCTCTCCGGGGACGCGGTACAGAGCGATTCGCTCCAGGTCCTGCTCGAGCTGACCCGCGCCCGCGTGGATCTCCTGACGCTGGAGAGCCGCCTCCGTGTCGCGCGGCTCCAGCTCGGAAGGCTCGTCGGCCGGGTGGGTCCGGTGGACGCGATCCCGCTGGATTCCGCGCGCGCGGCCGATCTGCCGCTGGACCTGGATGCGGCCGTCGCCACGGCGCTGGCGCAGGGCCCGTCCTTCCGGATCGCCCGCGCCAACGAACGGGCCGCGCGGGCCGCGCTCCGAAGCCGGCGCGGCGCCTGGCTGCCGCAGGTGACGCTCTCGGCCTCGACCGCCGCGTTCGACACGCAGCTCTTTCCGGACGCGGCGAAGCGCAGCACGCTTTCGTTCAGCGTCAGCTTCCCGCTCTGGAACAACGGCCAACGCGAGATCGCGATCACCCAGGCGCGGGTGAACCGGGACGTGGCACGGCTGGTGCGCGAGGATCTCGAGCGCGGCGCCCGCCGCGACGTGACCGAGGGCTACGAAGCGTATCAGACCGCCCGGGCCAGCACCGACCTGTCCGCGACCGCCGTGGTGGCGGCCAGGGAGAACTACCGGGTCCAGGAGGCGCGGTACCGCTCCGGAGCGACCACCATTCTGGACCTGCTCGAAGCGCAGGTGAACCTCTCGGACGCCGAGGCTCGACTGGTCCAGTCCCGCTACGCGACGCAGCTCGCCCTGGCCGGCCTGGAAGTGCTCATCGGCCGCCGACTCTTCTCCGACAGGACGCTCCCGTGAGACGCTCGATTCCCTTCGCGGTCCTGGCCGCCCTCGCGGCCTGCTCCAGCGCCGAATCCGCAGGCGGCGGCGGGGGCCCGGGCGGCGGGGGCTTTCCCCCGATGCCCGTCGAGGTGGCGGAGGCGCTGCGCGATACCGTCGTCGAGGCCATCTCCGCCACCGGCCAGATCGAAGCGGTCCAGGCCATCGAGCTGCGGCCGGAGGTGGACGGCCGGATCGTCGAGATCGTGATCCGGGAAGGCGCCGAAGTGGCTCGCGGCGCGCCGCTCATCCGGATCGACGACGCCGAGCTGAAGCAGCAGGCGGCGGCGGCGGAGGCCGAGCGCGACCTCGCCCGCCAGGCGCTGCAGCGCACCCGCCTGCTGCTCGAGCAGAACGCGTCCTCCAGCGCCGACCTGGAGCGGGCGGAGGCCACCTCCCGAAGCGCGGAAGCGCGGTACGAGCTGCTCCGCCTGCGGCTGGACCGGGCCGTCGTGCGGGCGCCGTTCGCCGGGGTGGTGGGGCAGCGCTTCGTGAGCCTAGGCGATTACGTGACCAGCGCCACCCCGCTGCTGGCGCTGCAGACCTTCCATCCGCAGCGCGCCGTCTTCCAAGTGCCGGAGCGGCATGCCGAGCAGCTCCGCCGCGGCCAGACGGTGCGTTTCCGGGTGGCCGCCCTGCCCGGCCGCGAGTTCACCGGGGTGGTAGACTTCGTGGACCCGGTCGTGGACCCGACGTCCCGGCAGATCACGGTGAAGGCCGAGGTCCCCAACGCGCGTCGCCTCCTCCAGGCCGGGATGTTCCTCGACGTTCGTCTGGCCACCGAGGTGCGGCCCCAGGCGGTGGTGGTGCCCGAGGAGGCCGCCGTGCCCGTCGCGGGCTCGGTCCATATTTGGGTGGCGGTGGATGGCAAGGCGACCCGCCGGGAGGTCGAGCTCGGCGTGCGTACCCCGGGGTTCGTGGAGGTCCGGCGAGGCATCGCCGCCGGCGAGCAGGTCGTGGTGGGGGGTCAGGCGCGGCTGGCGGAGGGGGCGCCGGTGGCGCCGCAGGTGGTCGAGCGGAAGCCGGTCCGCCCAGCCGAGCGCCGTTGAGCGCCCGGCGGACCCTACATCAAGCCGGACTTGGCGGCCTGCCAGAGACGCTGCAGCCGGTCGAACCCGTCCTGGAGGATCTCCACCTGCTGCGGGCTCGGCGAGGCGGCCAGCGCCGTCTCGAGCTCTTCGACGATCCGCTGCATCTCGCGGCGCCCCTCCTTCACGGACTCGGTGCGAATGCCTTCCAGGATGGTCTTGATCTGCTCGCGCACCGCCATGTCGTCCGGCACCTGCCAGAGGTACGCGGCGTTGTCCGCGCCGGACTTGCACAGCTCCCCCAGCGCGTCCATCAAGGGGGTGTGCGTCTTCCGCGGGGCGGGGCGGGACGGATCGTCTGGCACGGGACGCCCTCCGGGTCGGAGTTCGGGTCGCACGGCGTATGCTCCCTAAGATAGCGCCAACGGCGCTGGGCTGCGGCCTGGTCGCCGCCCTGCTGCTCGCCCCCGTCCCGGTGGCGGAGGGCCAGCAGGGACGCTGGCGGGTGCTGATCGAGGAGGGTGCGGCCCAAGTCACCGGGGACCTGCGGCTCACCGCCGCCGGCGGACGCCTCCGCGGGACGCTCCTGCTGGAGACGAGCGACACCGCGCCCGTGGCGATCGCCGACGGCACCACCGACGGCGATCGCTTCGAGTTTCGGATCGCCGCCCCGACCTGGCGCTTCGTGGGCCGGGTGAGGGACGATCACCTCCACGGCGAGGTGCTGGGGGGGCAGCCCCGGCCCCGGCGGTGGACCGGCTGGCCGCTGGAGGACTCGGCCGAGTTCTACGCGGCCCTTCCCCGCTTCAAGCTCAGACAGATCCACGCCGGTCCATCGCTCCCGGAGACGGTCCTGCCCGCGCCGTGGGTCGCCGCGGCGGGCCGCGCCGGAGAATCGCCCGAGCGCCTGCTCGAGACCTACCGCGCGCTCACCGGCCGGGCGGGCCTCACCCCGCTCGACCGCCAGGGGCTGGGGACGCTCGGTCTGACCCGGGCGATGGGGCTCTATCGCCGGGGAGAGCTCAGGCGGGTCGCCCTGGCGGCGCTGGCCCAGATTCGGGAGAACCTGCCCTCGGACGATGCGCGGGGGCGGTTCGATCGGCTGTTCCGATCCCGTGACGGCTGGATGATGGACGTCCACGACGTCGCGCTCTCCCGCGCGCGCTTCGCGTCCGCCGGCATCACCTGGGATTCCGCCCGCCCGGCCCTCGCCCGCGCAGGCCTCCTGCCCGAGGCGCCGGAGGGAGTGGAGGCCGTGCCCCTCACCCTCTACCGGCTGGCCACCCTGGCCGAGTCGGACTCGGCAGGGTTCGTCGCCACGGTCGGCGGCTTGGGCGAGGGGCCCGCCGCCTCGGCCGCCCGCGCCATCCTGTCGGGGTACACCGAGGCGTCCGCCTGGTACGAGGCATCGCTCCTGTTCTTGCTGGAGGAGCGATGGATGCCCGCGCCAGGGGGGGAAGCCACGCGATCGCCAGTGGAGGCGGTCGCCGCGATGTGGGGGGAGCCCGACCTGACGCCGCCGCGCATACGGGCGCACCGCTTCGGCTACCCCGAGGGCGCGCCGCGGCCCGGCGTCCCCGCCGAGTCGGTCCCGACGCTGGTGCAGCCGCTCAACTGGTCGGCGAGGGCCTGGCTCGGCCGGCACGGACCGCTCCAGCTGCTCCGGGTGCTGCGCCATATCGATCCCGGCTTCGGCGACCAGACGACGGTGGAGATGGGGGGCGGGTGGAGACGGGTGACCAGCGTGGGTCGCCGCGCGGCGGCCAGCTTCAACGGCTTCCTGGAGCCTGAGGACGAGATCTGGGTGGACCCGAGCTATCTCCCGCTCTGGGCGCTCGGGTCGGTGGTGCACGAGTGGCAGCACGTGCTCCAGGAGGGCCGGCGACTCCGGACCGGGGACGCGCTCAAGCAGGAGGGGGAAACGGTGACGCTGGTTCCCGCCGACCCCCACCTGGCGGAGGGGCTGGCGGAGTGGGGGACCGATCTCGTGCTGCTCGACGCGGTGGCGCGCTGGCCGATGCTCGGCGTGGGGGAAGCGGAGAAGCGGGCGACCCTGTCGCTCACGGGCCCCAACGACCCCCACGTCCTGGGCTTGTTCTTGGTCCGGACCCTGGCCGGTGTGCGGGACGCGCCCGGCGCGGTGGTGGATCTGCTGGTGCGGCACGGCGCGAGCGCGCCGGCCGCCTTCGCCGCCGCCGGCCTCGCGCGGATCTGGGCTGCCGAGCCCGGCGCCGCCGACCTTCGGATCGCCGTCCGGGGAGAGCGGGTGCTGGTGCCGGAGACCGTCTTCACCGTGGAGGACGCGGTGCCCGATCTGGTGTACGTGCGGATCCGCGCCACGCCGCGGGCGGAGGATCGGTGATGCGCCGCCGCTGGGTGTGGCTCGTGGCGTGGGCCCTTCCCCTCGCGGGGCCCCTGCAGGCGCAGGTCACCGCCGCGGAGCGAACCGGGTTCCGCGAGACTTCGTCCCACGCGGACGTCCTCGCGTTCCTCGATTCTCTCCAGCGGGCCGGCGCGTCCATTCGGGTGGCCCGGCTCGCCACCAGTGCGGAGGGCCGGGAGATCCCCCTGGTCGTCGCCGCCCGCCCGATGGTGGCCGGCCCGGCGGAGGCCCACCGGAGCGAGAAGCCCATCGTCTACCTGCAGGCGAACATCCACGCCGGCGAAGTGGAGGGGAAGGAAGCCCTCCAGATGCTGCTGCGGGACCTCACCGTGGGCCCGCTCCGCCCGCTGCTGGACAGCCTCGTGGTGCTAGCCGTCCCGATCTACAACGCCGACGGCAACGACCTGCTCGGTCCGGGCGACCGGCACCGCCCGGGGCAGAGCGGCCCGCCGGTCGTCGGACGGCGACCGAACGGGCAGGGGCTCGACCTGAACCGGGACTACGTGAAGATGGAGGCGCCGGAGACACGCGGCGCCGCCGCGATGATCGCAGAATGGGATCCGGACCTCCTGGTGGATCTCCACACCACCAACGGCAGCTACCACGGCTACGCCCTGACCTACGCGTCCGGCCTCAATCCCAACGGCGGCGCGGGCGACGAGTACGTGCGGAGCACCTTCCTGCCGGCGGTGCGGGAGCGGATGCGGCGCCGCCATGGGATGGAGACGTTCTCCTACGGCAACTTCCTGAACCAGGAGCCGGACTCGTTGGCCCAGGGGTGGGTCACCTACGACCCCCGCCCCCGATTCGGCACGAACTGGTTCGGGATGCGCGGGCGTCTGGCCATCCTGAGCGAGGCCTATTCCAACGCGCCCTTTGCCGACCGCGTGGCCGCGACCTACGCCTTCGTCCGCGAGATCCTGAGCCTCACCGTCGAGCAGCGCCGCTCGGTCAAGGCGATCGGGCGGGAGGCGGATCGCCATCGCCCCGACAGCCTGGCGGTCCGCTCCCGACTCGGGCCCGGCAAGGACCAGGACGTGATCGCCGAGATCACCCGCGGCGACGGCGACGGCTCCCACGGGTTTGCCCGGCGGATCCGCACCGGGGCCTTCCGGACGATCCGGATGCCGGTCTACGATCATTTCGTGCCGGCGCGGCGCGAGGCGCTGCCCGCGGCCTATCTGCTGCCGGCCCGGCTCCGGCCGGTCGTGGACCTCCTCCGCCGGCACGGGGTGCCGGTGGAGAGGCTGAACGGGACCTGGGAGGGGGAGCTCGAGGCCTTTCGGATCGACTCGATCAGCGTCGGACCCCTCTTCGAGGGCCATCGCACGGTGTCCGTGGAGGGCGCGTGGCTCGCCGGGGGGCAGCCCCTTCCGGCGGTCGGGCCCGGCTGGTATCACGTGGGGACGGCCGGGCGCCTGGGCCGGCTCGCGGCCTATCTGCTGGAGCCGGCCTCGGAGGATGGGGTCGCGACCTGGAACCTGCTGGACCGCGACCTGCGGCCGGGCGGACGCTATCCGATCCTGCGCGCCCGAACGGCCCCGGCGGTGCCCGCCACCGCGGTGCCCTGAGCCGCGACTCACCCACTCGAGGAGCGACGATGCCCATCGCCGAAGGCAGCAAGGCGCCTCCGTTCACCCTGCCGGACCAGGAGGGAGTCGAGCGCTCGCTGGAGGACTACGCCGGACGGCACGTGGTCCTCTTCTTCTACCCGAAGGACGACA
>JBFIUJ010000172.1:0-6635 GCA_041607595.1 Gemmatimonadales bacterium
CCGATCATGTCCACGAACGCCACCACGAAGAGCACCGCCAGCCGGCCCATTGGCCTCCTGCCCGAGGGGAAGGTCGAAGGAACGGCCTAGTGTGACGGGGTCCGGCCCCGAGGGCAAGTCGGGACTCGGATGCCGGGCGGGAGGCCTCGGGTCAGGCGAGCGCCGGCTGGCGCGCGCGTCGCGCGCCGCCCAACCGGGCGGCGCGTACCGGAAGGACCGGGACCCGGAGCCGGTGCCAGATCAGGGTGTGACGGTCTCGAAAAGCAACCGGCCGCCCGGCGGCAGGAAGCTGTTGCCGATCTCGAGGATCGCGCCCAGGCGGCGGGCGGTGTCCGGAGGGACGCAGATGGCGAGGCTGCCCGGGGTGTCGCCGCAGACCGCATCGAGCACGATGGCGCCTCCCATCCTCCGGGCATCCCCCCGCAGGTCCTCGCGGAACTCGGTCGTGGGGCCGTTCACGGGGACGTCGCGCCGGATGCGCACGCGGGTGAACCGCCCGTCGGCGAAGAAGTGGATCGAATCGGCTACGAGGGAGCTGTTCACGGTGCCAATGGAGGGAAGCGGGGCGGGGAGCGGACGTCCCTCCACGCTGCGGAGCGCATAGGAGGACTCGGGGATCGGACCGGTGCCGTCGCTGCAGGCGGCCAGCACGCCGATGCCCACCAGGGTCGCACAACGGACGAAGGACGGACGCATGGGACCTCCGGAGGATCTGCCGTGAATCTATGCGTGGGGCTCTCGGACGAGGAGCCCGAGCCGACACCCGTTGGAGACGTCGGGGGACGACACGGCATTCACCGCGTCCTCGAAAGAGGACGGACGGGGCCTCTTGGCGGAGTGGGGGCACGCCCGTATGCTACCGGGGTGACCGATACCCCCGCCGACAGCGAATCCTTCCGCCGCTACCTGGTGCAGATCGAGCGGAGCGGACCACCCATGGGCATGCGCGACATCGCGCGCCTGCTCGGCAAGGCGGGCGTCGAGGTGGACCCCTCCTATGGACCGATCCTGGTGAACCCCGACCTCGGCCGGTACGTCGTGCGGGCCACGGCGAGCCGGGAGGCGCGCGAGGCGGCGGAATCCCTCCCCGGGGTCCAGTTCTTCAGCGACGTGACGGTGAAGCCCACCGACTGATGCGACCGCGCGACCCGGCGTCGCGTCATGTCCGTACCAGGCTAGGCCCGCTTCTTGGCGGGCTTCTTCTTGGCCGGTCGCTTCTTGACGGGCTTCTTCTTGGCCGGGCCTTTCTTGATCGGGGCCTTCTTGACCGGCTTCTTCTTCGCCGGGCGCTTCTTGATTGGTCGCCTGGGAGTCGGTGCCAGGCCTTCCAGGGCCGCGGCGGCATCGAGGACCCCGTATCCGAAATCGAAGTCCCATCCGGCGCCGCCCAGGTCGCGCGCGGAACGCTGGAGGGTCCCCTTCAGCCCCGCCGGATCGAGGCTCCGGCCGGGGCCGCCTCGGAGCGCCGCCACTACGCCGGCGGCGACCGGACAGGCGGCGGAGGTGCCTCCGTCCTGGGGATAGACCCCGGAGCCGGAGAAGTGGCTGGGGGCGGCGAGGTCCGGCTTCCGCCGGTGGAGCCCTCCCGGTCCTTGGCTCGAGTACCCCAGCCGCCGGGCGGTGACGGTCACGGCGGCGACGGTGATCACGTCCGGGTGCGAGTTGGCGCCGTGGATGCTGGCGCCCGGGCCGATGTCCCCCGGGCCGCACCGGCCGTCCGGGCAGTCGGCGCCGCAGTTGCCGGCCGCGAAGAGCACGTCCGCGCCGGCGGCGACCAGCGTCGCGGTGATCTGGTTGAACGGGTGGTCGGGGTTGGCGCCGTAGTTGGCCGGGGAGCCGATCGGCTCGTCCTCGCGCCGGTCGAACATCCCCCAGCTGTTGTTGACGACGAGCGGCCCCGGCTCCCGGGCGAGGAGATCGAGCAGGCTGGCGAACCCGGCGATCGCGTCGGAGAGGAAGGCGGTCCAGGTGGGCCCGGTGGACCGGAGCAGCGCGTAGTCCAGGATCCGAGCGTCGGGGGCGGCGATCCGGACGTCCCAGGCGACCATGCTGCCGTGGTCGCGGGGGGCCGAGCCCGGGACGTAGCCGGGGCTCGGGGCCCACCCGCCCTCGACCGGCACCAGGGTTCGGTCGACGCCGGTGTCCACCACGGCGACCCGGACCCCGCGACCGGTCAGACCGGCCTGCCGGAGCGCGGGGACGCCGAGGGTGCGCGCGACCTCCGTGGCGCCGCCGATCGCCGGGTCGCCGCAGTAGGGGGTGGGGAAGGGGGAGACCGTCGGATCGGCGAAGACGCCCAGGACCTCGTCCGGCCGATCGTGCCGCAGCCGCTCCACGGCGTCCTCATCCTCCAGCTCGGCCCGCACGCAGAAGCTCTGGAGGGGGGCGGCCTCGGCGTAGTTGAAGCCGGCGGCGGCGGGGCGGGCGGAGGCTTGGCCGAGTCGGGAGTCCACCCGGACGGGGTGGAAGCCCTCGTCGAACTCGACGCCGCGGACGCCCACCGCGTCGGCCAGGGGTGCCGCGGCCGGGGCGAAGGAGCGCCGGCGGGCGGCGTCGCCGAGCCATTCGTGGGGTCGGAGGAGGACGATGCGTCGCATGGCCTGGATCTCCCGGGGGATGGGGTGTCGCGCGGGGACGGCGCGTGTCGGACGCTAGCCGACCGGCGTGATCCCCGCGTGAACGCCGGTCCGCCGGGTGGGAGCCGTCTCCGCTCCCGCCCGCGAGGTGTCGGTCACTTCGGCAGGTACCGCTTGGGGAACTTGGCCACCACGGTGTAGATCGGGTCCACGATGTTGGCCACCCTGCTCTCGGCCAGCTCGCCCAGCAGCTGGTAGGCGTCCCACTTGCCGAAGCCGTAGTCCTCCACCAGCCACTCGACCAGCTCCACGTGGGCCAGGCGGAAGGCGTCGATCAACGGCCGGGCGCTCCCCGCCACCATGATGTAGTCCCGGTCTTCGAAGCGGGGCCAGTCGATCGGCTTCCCCTTGATCAGGTCGAGCTGGAGCACCACGTCCATCGAGGTCTCGAGCCCGGTGCCGGCGACCTCGCCGTCGCCCTGGCGGGCGTGACCGTCACCGAAGTAGAAGTAGGCTCCCTCGTGGAACACGGGGAGGAACACCGTCGTGCCCTCGCGGACCTCGGGCGCGTCCATGTTGCCCCCGAAGTCGCCCGGCCAGAGGCCGCCGAACGCCTCCTCCCCCCGCGGGGCGACGCCCACCCGGCCCAGCATCGGCCGGAGGTCCACCGTGATCTCCTTCATCCGGCTGTCGGGGAGGGTCGTGGTGCCGGTCATCTTCTCCCGGTCGAGCCGCCAGACGTACCGCCGGGGCGGGATCGGGTCGTTCAACAGCCGCACGCGGGAGTCGGTCGCCAGGCCGCCGAAGTTGCTGTAGATCTGGCTGGCCGCCAGGTCGTGGTTCGGCCGGACGCGGATGATCTTGACCACCAGCTGGTCGTTCGTCGTGGCACCCTCCACGTAGATCGGTCCGACCTCCCCGGGGAAGGCGCCGCCCTCCTGGGTGTAGTAGGGGCCGAACATGGTGTTGGAGATGAGCACGGTCCCCGGCTTGACCCGGAGCACGGGCTCGCGGACGGCGAACGTGGGATGGCCGATCTTGGGGACGAACCGCACGGTGTCCTGGGCGGCCAGGGGAAGCGCGGTCAGGGTGCCGAGCAAGAGGGCGAGGCGCATGAGGCGGCTCCGGGGAAGGGGCGAGGGTTTCCAGTCGAGGGTCAAAGAGGTCGAAGGTCGAACGTCGAGGACTCGCGGAGGTCGTGCCTCGGCCGTCGCGGGCGTCACCAGCCTTCGGTGCCGGGCTCGCCCTTGAAGGGGCCGGTGAGCTCCGGAGTGTTCCAACCGCCGAAGAAGCCACCGGGCTGCGGGGTCACCCGGTCGTCGCCCACCCAGCAGGCATCCACCCGCGCGGGGTAGAACGCGATCCAGTCTCGGAGCATCTCGAAACTGGGCTCGGGTGAGGGATAGCTCCAGGCGGCGTCCGGGACGGTGCGATCCCCCGCCCGGGCGTTCCAGTACCGGGCCGCGCCCTTCCACTCGCAGTACGAGGTCCGCCGGCTGGGCTCGAGAACCCCCGGCGCGACGTCCTCGGCGGGCATGTAGTAGGTCGGCGGGCTCGCCGTCTCGCAGACGCGGAGGGCACGCGTCGTCTGGGCGATCACCCGGTTGCCCAGCTCGACCCGCACGCCGGCGGGCACGGGCTCCACCCGCGGAGGCCGGGGGAAGTCCCAGACGGAGACCTGCCCCGGGCCGGGAGGGACGATGTCGGGAGGAGTGCGCGAGGGCATGGGGTCGGGGGAGTCAGGGGGTCAGGGGCTGGCTCTCGGCGCGGAGCGAGGTCAGATCGAGTGGGCGCGTGTGCATCGCCAGCTGGCCGGAATCGGTCCTGGGCCACTCCTCCTGGGGCCGATCGCGATACAGCTCGACGCCGTTCTGATCCGGGTCTCGGAGGTACAGGGCCTCGCTCACGCCATGATCGGAGGCGCCGTCGAGCCGGACACCCGCGGCGTCGAGGCGCCGGAGGGCGTCCGCGAGGCTGGCGCGGTCGGGGTACCGGATGGCCACGTGGTACAGCCCGGTGGTGCCCGGGGCGGGGGGCGAGCCCTCGCGACTCTCCCAGGTGTTGAGCCCGATGTGATGATGATAGCCGCCCGCGCTGACGAAGGCCGCCTGAGCACCGAGCCGCTGCATCAGGGTGAAGCCGAGGACGCCGCAGTAGAAGCCGAGGGCGCGGTCGAGGTCCGCGACCTTGAGGTGCACGTGGCCGATGTCCACGCGGGGGTCGATGGGGGAGTCGAGGGTCACGGGTCGAGAGTCGAGGGTCAAGGGTCAGAAGTCGAGAAATCGCGGTCAGGGACGGACGCCGAAGAGCTGCCGGTACCTCGGGTCCTCGGCCAGCGGAGCGAGGTCGTGGTGCGCGGTGGCGTGCAGCCAGGGAAAGGCGTCCACCCCCTGGGCCAGCGCCTCGCTCAGGAGACTGAGCGCGCGGTCGGTGTCGCCCGCGACGGCCGCGAGTCGGGCGCGGTAGGCGGTGTGCTGGCCGCGATCATAGGCCGGGGCGGGGCCGAGGCGCCGGATCGCGCCATCTGGGTCGCCCTGGCGGGCGTGGACCATCGCGACCAGACCGCGGTTGTCCACCTCCGCGGGCTGGTCCTCCACGAGCGACGCGAAGTAGGGCGCCGCGTCCGCCCACCGGCGCAGGTCGTAGAGCGCGCTGCCGATCCAGTAGCGGTGCCGGGCGTTCTGGGGGTCGCGGACCAGCTGGTTGGCCAGCCAGGCGACGGCCCGCTCGAGGTAGCGGTCGGCCAGACCGGAGTGCCCGTGGGCCAGGAGCTCCTCACCGGCCACGACCATCGCGGCTCCCTGCGACCAATAGGTGTCTGGGGGCAGCGCCCGGCTGTCGTCGAGCAGCGAATCGATCGCGGCGGTCTGGCCCGCGGCGGCCAGGGCGCGCACCTCCAACGCGAGCCCGACCCGGCGATCCGGGAAGCGGCGGCGGAGCTCCTGGGCCGCGGCGCGCTCCTCCGGGTGGCGGCCGAGCAGGTGGAGCGCGTGGGTCCGCTGGGTCCAGTAGGACGACCACCCGCGCATGGTCCCGCGGTCCGGGTTCAGCCGGTCGAGCGCCGCCAGGGCCTGAGTGGGGCGACCCAGCTGGAGGGCGGTGAGCGCCAGGTTGTAGCTCGCCCGGGAAGCCGGGGCGATCGCGGCCGCCTCCTCGATGGCCCGGAGCGCCGCGGGCCCGTCGCCCACCAGCACGGCGTCGAGATACCGGAGCTGGAGCTCGTCGTGGCGACCGAGCTCGGCGCGGCGGGGGCGGAGCTGGCCGAGCAAGGAGTCTACCGCGGCATGCTGCGCGCGATTCAGATGGGCCGACGCGGCGTACAGCAGGGCGGCGGCAAAGGCGGTGTCCCTGGCGTAGGCGTCGCGGAAGGCGACCGTGGCGCCGCCGTAGTCCTGCGACAGGTAGAGCGACATGCCCCGATCGAACGCCCGGTAGGCGTCGAAGGTCGGCGGGCGCTGGGTCACCCCGGGGAGCTCGACCAGGCGCTCGTCCAACCGCACCGCGACCGTGCCCATCAGGCGGCTCCGGAGGGCCCGAATCGCGGGCTCGGGGTCCTCCCTGACGGCGGTCTGAGGTGGGAGCGCCGCGAGCAGGATCCCGGACCGCGCGTCGGTGAGCTCCAGCTGGAAGCGCAGCGAATCGCCGACCAGATAGTACGCGCCGGTCACCACGGTGCCCGCGCCGGTCTCCTGGCGGAGGAGGGCCACCGGGTCCGCCGACCTTCCGGCGGCACGCTCTGCCGCGACCCAGTCCGACGCCTGGAGGGCGCTGGGCCAGGGGACCACGGCCACGAGCCCGGCCTCCTGCAGGCCCTGGGTGAGCCAATCGCCGGCGAGCCGCCCCCAGGTGGCGAGGGAGGAATCGCCAGTCTCGTTGGTGAGGGCCGCGACGGCAATCGGGGCGGGGAGGCCGCCGTCCGGCGCGGGGGACCGACTCACGGCGATGACCGTGCCCAGGGTGAGCAGCGCCGCGGCCGCCCCCGCGATCCAGGGCCAGCGGCGCGCGGGGGCCGATGCCCGGGGCCGGTCGTGGGCGGCGGCCCCGGCCGGCAGCGGGGTC
>JBFIUJ010000173.1:0-6585 GCA_041607595.1 Gemmatimonadales bacterium
GCCCTCTCGATAGTCCGGCAGGGTCTCGACCTTCTCGGCCACCAACTGCCGCTTCGGCCCGGCGTGGCGGGTCACCACGGCCGCCCGCGCGCGCCGGTCGGCCGTCATGAAGTCGATCTTCAGTATGTCCGCCAGCTCGACCAACGGGCCGTACCCCGGGCGCTGGGTGAAGTCGTCTAGGGCCAGGCGGTATCCCTGCCGCTTGAGCGTCCGGCACGCCTCCAGCACTTCGTCGTCCGGCTCCACCGTTTCCAGCAGCTCCACCACCGCCCGCGACCGCGGCAACAGGGTGTAGAGGCCGTCCACCAGCACCCCGCGCGTGATGTTCACGAAGGCAAGCTTGCCCGCCGTCAGGGAGTCGAGCCCGAGGCCGAGCAAGGTCGTGTTGATGACCTGGGAGGAGGCCTCTTCGCCGTCGTGGTGGGCGAAGAAGTTCTCCGGCCCCGAGCGGAAGAGCAGCTCGTAGCCGAAGACCCGGAGGTGCCGGTCGAAGATGGGTTGGCGGGCCGCAAAAAGGGTGTCGTCCACGCCTAGAAGGTAACCCCAGCCCGCGCGGGCGGGGACGCCGTCCGGGGACGGACATCCGTTCCCGGGCGACCGGCGTACGAGGGGTGCACCGGACAGGAGGCCGAAAACCATGCCCATCCCCCTCGTGCTCCTCGGCCTCGTCACCCTGACGGCGACCCCGGAGCGATACCCCGCGCAGGCCCGGCCGGCCGCGGACACCACCGTGGTGGTGAAGGCCTTCGGGTATCGGCCGAAGGTCCTCGAGATCGCCGCCGGCACGACCGTCACCTGGGTCAACCAGGACGATATCCAGCACACGGTCACGCTGGAAGCGCCGGACAGCGCCGTCGCGCTCGACGCCTCGCTGTCGGGGAAGGGGAGCACCTCGCAGTTCACCTTCACCCGCGCCGGGACCTACGCGTACCTCTGCGCCCGGCACCAATTCATGCGCGGCACCGTCCGCGTTCACGACACCGGAGTCCACCGATGATGCGGAAGACCCTGCAGTCCCTGATCGCCCTCGCCGCCGGCCTGGCCTTGGGCGCGGCACCACTCCAGGCCCAGCATGCCCACGGCATGGCCAAGGCCAGCGACCTCCGGGTGGCACTGAACAGCCTCCTGGCCGAGCACATCTACCTCGCCGGATCCGCGACCGGCGCCGCGCTGGCCGGCCGCCAGGCGGAGTTCCAGGCGGCGGCCGGGGCCCTCGACGGGAACTCGATCGCGCTGGGCAAGGCGATCGGCTCGGTCTACGGAGCCGACGCGGAGACCGCCTTCCTCGGCCTCTGGCGCAAGCACATCGGCATGGCCGTGGACTACGTCACCGGCATCGCCACCAAGGACAAGGCGAAGCAGGACAAGGCCGTGACCGATTTGGTGGGGTACTCCCGGGACTTCGCGGCGTTCCTCAACGCGGCCAACCCGAACCTGCCCACCGAGGTCGTGACCGGGCTGGTCAAGACCCACGTGGTGACGCTCAAGGCCGTGATCGACGCGCAGGCGTCGGGCGACCTGGCCGCCGCCTACCTCAAGGTGCGCGAGGCCGCGGCCCACATGGGCATGATCGCCGATCCGCTCGCCGCCGCGATCGCCAAGCAATTCCCGGAGAAGTTCGCGATGAAGTAGTTCGCTGGCGCTCGCGCGCCGAGCGGGGTACTGTAGCGGCGTCCCGGCCAATCCGGGGCGCCGCACTCCTTTTGTCCAAGGACGCGCGCATGCCCTCCCCGTTCTGGCTCGCCCCGGCCGCCGTCGCGGTCCTCATGCTGGTCACCTGGGTCGCGAGCCTCGCCGCCAAGGATGCCAGCCTGGTGGACCGGATCTGGGGACTCGGATTCGCCCTCGTCGCCGGCTTCGGCTGGGCCACCGGCGCGGGGCCGCTCGCCCGTCGGAGCCTCGTGCTCGCCCTGGTCGCCATCTGGGGTCTCCGGCTCTCGATCCACATCACCCGCCGCAATTGGGGCCACGGCGAGGACTACCGCTACCAGGCCATGCGGCAGCGCCACCCGACGGGGTTCGCCGCCTGGAGCCTGGTCTCGATCTTCGGTCTCCAGGGCGTGCTGATGCTCCTGATCGCGCTGCCGATCCTGGTGGCCCAGGAGGCCCGGGAGCCGATGGCCCTCTCCGCCTGGGACGCCGCGGGCTCGCTCCTGTGGGCGACCGGCTTCGCGATCGAGGCCACCGCGGACCAGCAGCTGGCTCGCTTCCGCGGCGATCCCGCAAACCAGGGCCGCGTGCTCGACAGCGGCCTCTGGCGCTACAGCCGGCACCCGAACTACTTCGGCGACGCAGTCCTCTGGTGGGGCATCTTCGTGATCGCCCTCGGCGTGGGCGGGTGGTGGACCGTGGTCAGCCCGATCGTGATGACCATCCTGCTCATGCGGGTCTCGGGCGTGCCGCTCCTCGAGACGCGCCTCCAGGAGACCCGCCCCGCCTATCGCGACTACGTGGCCCGCACCAGCGCCTTCGTGCCGTGGCCGCCGAAGCCACCATCCTCCGGTCCCCAGGAGACTCGATGACCCGGTCCGCCCTCGGTCCCCCCAGGATCCTCCCCGCCCTCCTTCTCGCTTCCCTGGTGCTGGGCGGCGCGCCGACCGACGGCGCGGCCCAGTCGGTCGTCATCCGGGCCGCCCGGATGCTCGACGTGGTCACTGGCGAGATCGTCCGGAACCCGGTGATCACGATCACGGCCGATCGTATCTCGCGGGTGAGCACCACCGACACCCCGATGGCGGTGGGCATGATCGACCTGGGGGACGTGACGCTCCTGCCCGGGCTGATGGATCTGCACACCCATCTGAGCTTCGATCTGGAGGGGGACTGGGTCAACCGGACCGTGCGGGAGACGCCGGCGGACGCGGCCCTCCGCGGGGCCCACTACGCCGGGAAGACGGTGCGCGCCGGCTTCACCACGGTCCGCGAGGTGGGCTCGGTGGGCTTCGCCGACGTGGCGCTGCGCCACGCCATCGAGAAGGGCCTGGTCGAAGGGCCGCGCATGATCACGGCCGGCCACTCGCTAGGCATCACCGGCGGCCACTGCGACGTCACCGGCTACGCCCCGGGCATCCTGGAGCTGGGGCCCGAGCACGGTACCGCCGACGGCGTGGACGCGGTGACCCGCGCCGTCCGGTACCAAATCAAGCACGGAGCCCAGGTCATCAAGATCTGCGCGACGGCCGGCGTGCTCTCCTTCGAGGGGCCGGTCGGCGCGCAGCAATACTCCGAGGCCGAGATGCGCGCGATCGTGGAGGAGGCGGCCCGCCACGGCGTGAAGGTCGCGGCGCACGCCCACGGTACCGAGGGGATCATGGCCGCCGCGCGGGCGGGCGTGGCGTCGATCGAGCACGGCTCGATGCTGACCGACGAGGCGATCGCCCTGCTCAAGGCCAAAGGCACCTACCTCGTGCCCACCACCTACCTGGCCGACGCGATCGCGCTGGACAAGCTCCCCGCCCCGATCCGCGCCAAGGCCGAGTACGTGCTGCCGATCGCGAAGGAGAGCGTCCGCAAGGCCATCCGAGCGGGGGTGAAGATCGCCTTCGGGACCGACGCCGCGGTGTACCCCCACGGCGACAACGCCAGGGAGTTCGGCGCGCTGGTGGACCGCGGCATGACGCCGCTGCAGGCGATCCGCTCCGCCACACTCGCCGCCGCGGACCTGCTCGGCGTGGTCGATCGCGGGGTCATCGCGGAGGGAAAGCTGGCGGACCTGATCGCGGTGCCGGGCAACCCGCTGGAGAACGTGAAGGTCCTCCAGGACGTGCGGTTCGTGATGGTCGGCGGCCGGGTGGTGAAAGGGCCGGCCGCCGCCCGGTGAACCGTCAGTTCGCCTCGCAGCAGCCCCACCGGCTGCAGGTGACCCAGGCCTTCTCGTCGTTCGGATCCCAGACCCACCGGGCGATCGACTGCTTCCACTCGGCGTAGCCCTCGTCCCGGGCGAGGGACGCCTGCAGCGAGCCCGGCGCGCGACGGAGCTCCCGGTGGTAGCTCATCCGCCCACCCCCGGAACGCCGGAGGCTGTCCCTCGAGGCGTAGAAGAACCGCCACGCATCCCCCGACGGATTATCGACCCAGAGATAGGTCGTGTCGCGCGGTCCGAGGTTGAGCTTGGGATACGGCTGGTCGCCGAGGTTGATCATCCGGGCCACGATCCTCCCCTTGGCCAGCTGGTCCAGCGAGCTCTCGAACGCCTTGCGCGCAGGCTCGATGCGGGCCAGGGGTCCGTACGTGGGCTGCCCCCCGACCAGCAACATCAGGGGCTGCTCGTCCCCCGCTCCAGGCGCAGTGTCGTAGTCGATGCGAGTGGCGTACTCGATGACCCTCTCGAGTGGCGCCGATTCGACCGGCTCGGGAAACGGCGGCGCCGGGATGCCGTAGCTGCAGCCCGATGCGCCCAGGGCCAGCATCACGAGTCCGGGAACGAACCTCCGCACCTGCCCATGCGTCCCATCCATGCGTTCCTCCTCGGTGAAAGATCTCTGCCGTACCCTAGTGGTCGCCGATCAGGCGGAGAGCCGGCGCATCTTCTCGACCATCGGCTGCAGCTCCCGGTCGGCACTCGCCCAGAGCGCCACCACCGCCCGCGCCCAGCGGTCGGCCTCGGCCGGGTCACCGCGCCGGTGGGCCAGCTCGGCCCGGAGCGCCATCGCCCGAACCAGGGTGGCGGCGTGCGGCACATAGTCGAGCAGGTGAACGCCCAGCGTGTGGAACGGGGCCATCGCGGCGGCGAGTCGCCCGGAGGCCTGGGCCGTGTCCCCGATGGCGAGCAGGACCCGCGCCTCGACGTAGGCGGCGTCGATGCTCGTCTGATACCCGCTCCCCTCCCGAGATGCGTCGATCTCGTCGAGCTGTGCCCGGACCCCCGCCGCGTCCCGGCGCTCCAGCGCCTGCTGCAGCGTGAGCAGGTAGTTGTCCGAGGCTCGGCGGTGGACCGCGAGAGCGCCGGACTCCGGGTACGCGATGGCGGCTGGGTACTCCAGGAGCGCGCGCTGCATCCGGCTCCGGAGTGCCCCTTCCGGCCAGGTGCTCCGGATCATCCGCTCCAGGCGCAGCTCGACCGAGCGCAGGCGCTCCCTGGACGCGCCGAGCGCGGCGAGGCCGAGCAGCTCCTGACCTGCCTCGACCACGGGGAGCGGGACGTCGGCTTCGTATTCCCACCGTGGCGCTGCCCGGCGCAGCAAGTCCAGCGCCGTCGCTCGCCGGCCCACCAGGGCGGCCAGGCCGGCCAGCGTCGCGGCCTCCTCCATCGCGATGTCAGGCGACAGCGCCCCCAGGAGCGAGTCGGCCAGCTGGCGGCCCTCCACGAAGCTCCAGGTCTTCACCGCGATCCGCACCCGAGCCACGCCGAGACGTTGTCGCTGGAGCCGCTCGTCCGCCAGTAGCCCCGCCTGGCGGTAGGCCTCGCCGGCGCTCACCGGGTCGCCCAGGGTCTCCAGCACCAGGCCGCGCTGCTCGTGGGCGTCGGCGCTGCCGGCGAACGCCTGCACCCACTCAGCGGTGATCTGCCGGAGCACCCGCCGGTTGGCCTCGACCGCCGCCGTGACCTCCGCGGCACTGGGCCCCCGCCCCGCCAACAGCTGGGCCTCGGGGTACGGCACGAACGCCAGCGTATCCGCTTCCAGGGTCGGCGAGGCGGCGAACCGGAGGCTGTCCCCGCCGAGGGCGCGGCCCTCCCGGTATCGGCCCGGCATCGCAAACAGGAGGCGGGGGAGACGGGTCGCGGCCAGGCCGCGGAAGGCGCGGTAGACTTCCGGAGCCCGGTGGAACGCCTCCCGGTAGGCGCGCACGGCCTGATGGTAGCTGCCCCGGAAGGCCCAGCCCGACGGGCTCGCCGGGTCCGGCACGACCGCGGGGTCACCGCCGTGGCACTCCCCGAGCCCGAACCAGCCGGCGAAGTCGGAGGGACGGCTCGCGACGATCAGCCGGTAGACTCCGCACGCGTCGCGGTATTCGTCATGGGCCAGATGGACCAGCGCGGCGGCGAGCCTCCGCTCGCCTCGCGGGAGGCCCGCCGAATCCGCGAGGGCCGCCTCGGCGGGGCCGCGCCACAGCGCCGCGGGGCGCCCGGCCCAGGCGCGCACCTGGGCCAGCCACAGGTGTGCCTGGGTGAACTCGGGATCGAGCTCGGAGGACAGCTCGAACTCGCTCGCGGCGAGCGCCAGGTCCCATCGGTCGCGCGCCCGCTGCCCCCGGAGGTACGCCCGCCAGGACGCCTCGCTCGGCGCGTGGCCGCCCAGGCTCGGCGGCGGCCGGCCGGTGACCCCCAGGATCGAGTCCGCCAGGAGACCTACCACGGTGCGGAGCCCCGAAGCGGCCGGGAGCGCGACCGTGAAGGGGCGGCGTCGGTCCCCCAGCCATGCCCGTCCGGTCATGCTGTCGCGCCGCTGCTCCATCTCGAGCACCACCGGCGTCGCCCCCAGCCGCCCGGCCAGCCGGCCCGCTTCCTCGGCGGTGAGGAGCCCGTCCGCACCGGCCGCCGCGGCGAGGTCCGGGATCCGCACCGGGATCACGTCGGTCTCCAGCTCGAGGCGGTCGCTCAAGAGCCGTCGCGCCTCATCCGCCAGCGAGGAGTCCGCGGCGGCC
>JBFIUJ010000174.1:0-6538 GCA_041607595.1 Gemmatimonadales bacterium
CATACGGTGTGGCTCCCCAGGGCAAAAGGTCGGACGACACGGACGACGACGATACACCTCGCTCGGAGCCGGACGAACGCGATGGCGGCCACACCCGAGCACCGTCGGGGACCGCGGCTCCGATGGCAGCGCTGCCGTTCCTGCTCCTTCGTGCTTCGACTGATGGTGTTGAAGATCCGGTCACCGCAGGCCACGGTGCCCGGTCATATCATTGGAAGGGCCGACCCGGACGTCAATGGGGCGCGGTCGCCATGTCGCGTCCGCGCCCCACCCCCCAGGGGTACCCGGTGGGGCCTAGGCTCTGGCCTGCCGCTGCCCCAGCTCCTTGTCGAACATGTAGAGCCCCGAGGCGTTGTCCCCGATCATCCGCAGGGTCTCCACGATCCGGGTGCTCGTCTTCTCCTCCTCCACCTGCTCGGTGATGAACCACTGCAGCATGGCCTGGCTGGCGTAGTCCTTGTCCTTCTGGGCCATCTCGTACAGCCGGTGAATGCCGGCCGAGACCTTGGCCTCGTGCTCGGCCGCGTACTCGAAGACCTCGAGCGGGGAGCCGAACTCGGCGCGGGGCTGCTCCAGGGCGGGAAGCTGCACCCGGCCGCCCCGGTCTTCGATGAAGTCGAAGAACTTCATCGCGTGCACCGCCTCCTCGCGCGCCTGCACCCGCATCCACTGGGAGAACCCGTTCAGGCTCTTGGCGCCGAAGTACGCCGCCATCGAGAGATAGAGATAGGCCGCCGAGAACTCATGCGCGACCTGCTGGTTCATCGCGTCCTGCATCGTCTTCGTCAAGCGCATCCGGGTCTCCCATAGCGTGAGCGTCCGCGGGTCACTTCCCTCGACCGGGTGGAGGCCCTAAGCTCCCCTCGCCCGTCGGCGCGCGCGCCGCGCGCCAGCTCTGAACATAGCACACGCCACGGGAGCGGTAAGGCCATGTCCCACGCTCGGCTCTGGTCCCGCGTCGGCGCCGCCATGCTGGGCGCCGCCCTGGTCCTCTTCATCGTCGGCCCGCTCGCCAAGTTGCTCCTCATGGCCACGCCGGGCGACCTGGGCGCGGCCCTGGCCGACCGCGAGGTGCGGGAGGCGCTCGTCCTCACGGTCCTCACCGCCACGACCGCTACCCTGCTGGGGGCCGTGCTCGGGCTCCCCCTGGCCTACGCCCTCGCCCGCGCCCGCTTCCCGGGACGGCGGCTGCTCCAGAGCGTGCTGGAGCTGCCCGTCGTGATCCCCCACCCCGTCGCCGGGATCGCCCTCCTGCTCTTCCTGGGTCGGGCGACCCCCTTGGGGGGCGCGCTCGGCCGCCTGGGCCTCGAGGTCGTGAGCCACGCCCCCGGCATCGTCGCCGCGATGCTCTTCGTGTCGGTGCCCATCCTGGTGAGCGGCGCCCAGCAGGCCTTCGCCGCGGTGGACCCGAAGCTCGAGCGGGTGGCGCGAACGCTGGGCGACACGCCATGGCGCGCCTTCCGGCGGGTGACGCTCCCGCTCGCCGGACGTGGGGTGCTCGCCGCCGGCATCCTCGCCTGGGCGCGGAGCGTGAGCGAGTTCGGCGCCATCGTAATCCTGACCTACCACCCGAAAGTGGCGAGCGTACTGATCTACGACCGCTTCACGACCTTCGGACTCCCAGCCGCGGTGCCCGTGGCCGTGGTCCTGCTCCTGGTGGCGATCACCGTGTTGACGCTCACTCGGCTGCTGCAGCCCGCGGGCCAGACGTGATCCGCCTCGAGCGGTTGGTCGTGCGGGCGGGCGACTTCACCCTGGGTCCGCTCGCCCTGGATCTGCCCACCGGCGGCTACGGACTCGTGATCGGGCCCACGGGGTCGGGGAAGACCACCCTGCTCGAGGCCATTGCCGGGCACTCACCCGCCGCGGATGGCCGGATCTGGCTCGACGGACGCGAGGTGACCCGCGAGCCCCCCGAGCGACGCGGAATCGGCTTCGTCTACCAGCACTACCATCTCTTTCCCCATCGCTCGGTGGAGCAGAACATCGCCTACGGGCTGCCGCGGAACGGCCAGGGTGCGGAGGTGCGGGTGCGCGAGCTGGCCGAGCTCCTCGGCATCGCGCCGCTGCTGGAGCGGCGGATCCAGGGCCTGAGCGGCGGCGAGATGCAGCGCGTGGCGCTGGCGCGTGCGCTCGCCCCCAGGCCGCGCGTGCTCCTGCTCGACGAGCCGCTCTCCGCTGCGGATCCGGCCGCCCGGCAGCGGCTGCGCCGCGAGCTGCGTGCGCTCCACGACCGCGAGGGGATCACCACCCTCCAGGTGACCCACAACTTCGAGGAGGCACTCCAGCTAGGGGATCGCGTCGCGGTCCTGGCCGATGGCCGCATCGCCCAGGACGGCCCCCCGGAAGAAGTCTTCCGCTACCCCAACTCCCCGTTCGTGGCCCGGTTCATCGGCGCCGGCACGGTGCTCGCCGGGACGGTGCGGCGCGTCGAGGAGGCCGGCACGGCCGGCCGTCACTCCGGTCCCTTCGCCGGGATCTTCACCAGCGGCCCGGTGCGGCTCCAGGTCATCGCGGAACGGGAGGGGCCCACCCATGCCGTCCTCCGTCCCGAGCACCTGGTCCTGAGCCGCGACGTCCCCTCGGGCACGGCCCGCAACCATCTCTCGGCCACGGTGAGCGCCGTCGAGACGACCGGACCCGTGGTCCACGTCCAGCTCGATGCCGGGGTCCCGCTCCATGCGACCATCACCCACACCTCGGCCGAGGCCCTGGGCCTCGCCCGCGGACACGACGTGGTCGTGACGGTGAAGGCGACCGCAATACATTTGTTCTGAGGTCTGAGCCCGGCACACCCACCCGACGGAGGCCCCATGCGACCCATCCTCGCTCTCGCCGTCGCCACCCTGGCCCTCGCGGCCTGCACCCGGGAGCGCCCGCCCGAAGCCCCGGCCGCCGCCGCGAGCCTCCTCACCACGGTGGGCGACTCCGCCTCGGTCATCGAGGGCATCGCGACCCACCAGGGGATGCTCTACGTGGCCGACTGGAAGGACGGCGCGATCTATCGGGTCGATCCCGTGGCACCCGCGCCGGTGCGGGTCGGGCGGCTGCCCACCGTGCCCGGCCAGTGGATTCTGGGCCTCAGGACCGACCGGTCGGGGAACCTCTACGCCGCCATTCCCGACTCCGGCCTGGTGCTGCGAGTGGCCGGCGACCGCCTCGGAGCGGCCGATTTCGACCCGCTCAAGGACGTGACCCGGTTCGTGACCGGGGCAGCCGGGGCGAACGCCCTCGCCTTCGACCGGCGGGGCCACCTCTGGATCAGCGGAGGCGACCAGGGCGCGCTCTACCACGTGGGGCCCGACGGCGGCAAGGCCGTGCTCTTCGCCAAGGGCTACGCCCCGATGGCGGCGGACACCACGCTGCCGGTCAGGGGCTACGTCGTCAACGGCGTCGGGTTCGACGCCCAGGGGGCGGTCTATACGCTCAACACCGGCACCGGCGAGGTCAGCCGGCTCACCATCGCGCCGGACGACACGCCGGATTCGATCACGGTCCTGGCCAGGGACCCGCGGCTGGTGGGTGCGGACGGGCTGCAGGTGGGGGAGGACGGTGCCCTCTGGATCGCGTGCAACTTCCGAAACGCACTGGTGCGCGTGGGTCCGGACGGTACCATCGCGGAGGTCGCCGCATCGACCCCCACGGGAGGCAACGCCCTACGGTTTCCCGCCGAGCTGGTGCGGGTCGGAGACGCGTTCTACCTCACCAACCTCAACTTCCCGGTCGGCGCCAACGCCGGCCAGCCCGTGCCCGGCGCGTCGATCGCGGTCGTGCGCCTGGGAGGCGCGACGCCGGGATCGTGATGCGAGCGTGAGCGCGCGCATCCTCCACGTCGACCTCGACGCCTTCTTCGTCGAGGTGTGTCGACGGGATCACCCCGAGCTGCGCGATCTGGACCTCCTGATCGTGGGCGGCCGTCGCGACTCCCGCGGCGTGGTGCAGTCGGCCTCCTACGGGGCCCGCCGCTTCGGGGTGCACGCCGGGATGCCCATCGCCCAGGCCGTCCGCCTGTGCCCGGATGCCACGTTCTTCCAAGGCGAATTCCCCGCCTACCGGCGCGCCTCGCGCGAGGTCCGCGCGGTGCTGGAGGAATTCTCTCCCACGGTCGTGATGGCCTCGCTGGACGAGGCGTATCTCGACTTCTCGGGCACCGATCGGCTGCACCCCGTCTCTCTGCTTCCCATCGCCGAGCGGATTCGGGCCGCGGTCAAACGCGAGATCGGGCTCGACAGCAGCGTGGGCATCGGACCCAACCGGATGATCGCGAAGCTCGCGTCCGACTACGCGAAGCCGAGGGGCGTGATGGAGGTGCGGGCCGGTTGGGAGGAGGGGTTCCTCGCAGGGCTCCCGCTCCGCGCGCTTCCCGGGATCGGTCCGAAGACGGCGGAGCGGTTGGCCGAACTGGGCCTCCAGGAGGTGGCGCAGGTCCAGCGACTCCCGCTGGCCGAGCTCGAGCGCCTCCTGGGAGACGGGGCGAAGGCGCTCAAGCGCAGGGCCCACGGACACGGTGGCACGGTGCTGCGGGGAGGACGGCCGGCCAAGTCGGTGAGCCGGGAGACCACGTTCTCGCGGGACCTGCACGATCCGGCGCGGCTCGACGCGGTGCTGTCCCGGCTGGCGGGCCACGTGGCCGCGCAGCTCCGGGACGAGGGCATCGCCGCCCGCACGGTGACCCTCAAGCTCCGGCACGGGGACTTCCGGACCGTGACCCGGCGGATCACCCTGCCGCAGCCGACGGACCTGGACGCCGAGCTGTTGGCGCCGGCGCGGACGCTGCTCCGCGGAGCATTCGCCGACGCTCAGCGGCGGGGACAAGGCGTGCGCCTCCTGGGGATCGCGGCGTCCAACCTCACGTCCTCCCCCCCCCGCGATCTGTTCGAGCCGCCGGAGCGGGCGCGTCTCCGGGAGCTGACCGACGCGGTGGACCGGGTACGAGGCCGGTTCGGACTCGACGCGCTCGGTCCGGCCGCCCATCTCCGTCGCCGGCCGTCGGAGGAGTAGCCGGCGCCTATCGCAGCTCCCGGCCGGTGAGCCGCAGCCCAACGACGCCGCTCTCCCGCTCTACCTTGGGCCCGAGATCCACGAAGGTGGCCTCTCGCCCGCTCGGATCCTCGACCCGCACGGTGCTGTTCTGATACAGCCGGTAGTACCCGATGTGACCGCGGACCGTCCCCGGGGCCACCGAGCATCCGCAGGAGCGGGCGCCCGCGAGCCCGGCGTTCACGGTGACGGTGAGCGGCGCGGTGCCCTCGTTCGTGATGAGCGGGGCGAAGTACTCACCGGCCTCGCCCGACGGCGACGCCGCGTGCCGCAGCGTTCCCCGCGGCCGCTCCTCGGCGATGGTCCCCTGGAGCGACTCGCCCAGGGGCTGCCCCGAGGCGCCCACCGGCGGCACGAGGACCCAGTGGACCGTCAGCCGACCGCGCGGCAGCCGACGGCGGAGGGTCTCCCCGGCAGCCAGGCGCACCTCGGGGTCGGCGTTCACGGTGACGGCAATGGCTTCCACCAGCGCATTGTCCAACATCAGCGTCGGCCGAGTGAAGGCATAGGCTCCAGCCGCCCCGCCTCCCACGATGAGGAGCAACAGGATCCAAGGCCAGACGCGACGCCCTCCCGTCGCCGCCGGCGCGGTGGCCGCCGCGGCCGCGGGCCGTTCCGCGCTCGGGAGCGCCACGGTGGCCTCGTCCTTCTCCTTCAGGCGCTTGGCCACGCGCTCCGCGCTCACCGTCTCGACGCCGCCGGAGGCGCGCCCTTGGACGAGCAGGTCGGCGACCATCGCCGCCGACTGGTAGCGCTCGTCCGGCAGCTTGGCGAGACAGCGGACGATCACGTCCGACAACCACCGCGGGATGCGACCGTTGCGGGTCGTCGCGACCGGGGGCGGCTCGGAGAGATGCTTCCCGACGATCTCCTGGGACGAGTTCCCTTCGAACGGCGGCGACCCGGTCACCATTTGGAACAGCATGGCGCCCATCGCGTAGACGTCGGTCCGGGCGTCGAGGTCCCCCTGCCCCAGGGCCTGCTCGGGACTCATATACTGCGGGGTGCCCACGACGTACCCCGTCTGGGTGAAGCCCTGGGCCGCATCGAGCCGCTTGGCGATGCCGAAGTCCACCAGTAGCGGTCGCCCGGTGGCCCCCTCGATCATCACGTTCTCCGGCTTGATGTCGCGGTGGATGATGCCGTGCTCGTGGGCGTGCTGCAGGGCGTCGAGGATCGGCTTGGCGATGGCGACGGCGCGCTCCGGATCGAGTGCCCCGCCGACGCGGAGGAGGTCCCCCAGCGACTGCCCCTCGACGAAGGGCATCGCGTAGTACACGATCCCTTCGCCCTCGCCGACGAAGTGGATCGGCAGGATGTGGGAATGCTGCAACCGGGCGATCGCCTTGGCCTCGTGCCGAAAGCGGGCGAGCATCCCGGAGGTCCAGGCGACGTCCGGCCGGAGGACCTTCACCGCGAGCCGGCGCTCGAGCTGCTGATCCAAGACCTCGAAGACCTGGGCGAATCCGCCCTGGCCGAGGAGCCGCCGGACGAAGTA
>JBFIUJ010000175.1:0-6518 GCA_041607595.1 Gemmatimonadales bacterium
AGCTCTGCACCGCCCCAGACACGACACCGATGCCGATGAGCGCCGCCCGCGCGGCGGCGTCCGTTTTCCGGAACGCTTTCGGGAGCCCCGATGATCACGCTCGAGCACCAGACACCGCTCCACCTGCCTCGACTCGCCTGGTTCGAGGACGGGGAGATCGCCTACGCCGTGGATCCGGAGGCCCCGAACTGGGTGGCCGTGGATCCTCGGGGCAGGTCCTTGATGCACCAGATCGCGGAGCACACCATGACCGTCGGCGAGGCGGTTTCGGGCTACGCCGCCCAGCACGCGATCGAGGCCGGCAAGGCGTGGGTCCACGTGCACGACTTCCTGGCCGCGCTGAACCGGGCCCGGATGCTGCGCGAGGGTCCGGAGCCGCCGGCGCACTACCCGGGACGCGCTCGCCTGATCGCGCCGGCCGGCCTGCGGGAGCTCTGGCTCCAGGTGAACAACGCGTGCAACCTCGCCTGCACCCATTGCCTGGTGTCCTCCGGGCCGGGTGAAGCGCCGGGTCTCCCGCCGGAGCGCCTCCGCGCCCTGGTCGACCGCGGGGTAGAGCTCGGCCTCGAGCGGCTCTACCTGACCGGCGGCGAGCCGTTCGTGCGCAAGGACCTCTTCGACCTCCTGCGCCACGCGACCGAGCGCCACGGGCTCGAGGTGATCGTCCTCACCAACGCGACCGTGTTCCGGGGGGCGGTGCAACGGGGCCTCGCGGCGCTGGACCGGTCGCTGGTGCGCTTCCAAGTGTCCCTCGACGGCGCCCGTCCCGAGACCAACGACCCCATTCGGGGGGCGGGGACCTTCGAGCGGGCCCTGGCCGGGGCCCGGCTCCTGGCCGAGCGGGGCTTCGAGGTCTCCATCACCACGGTCGCGACTCGGGAGAACCTCGACGAGCTGCCCGAGATCCCCGCCCTCGTCTCGTCGGTAGGCGCCACGAGCCAGCACCTGATGTGGGCCCACCGACGCGGGCGGGCGGCGGCGAGCCGCAACGGCTTCTTCCCCGAGGTGTCGGCGCTGGTGTCGGCCCTCCACCGCACCGCGGACGCGGCCGAGGAGCGGGGCGTGCTGCTCGACAACCTGGAGGCCGTGAAGCGTCGGGTGAACGGCGTGCCCGGGGTGAAGTACGACCTCGGGAACGGGGGCTGGGACTCCCTCTGCGTGTACGTGGACGGCGCGGTGTATCCCACGGCCGCGCTGGTGGGCGAGGCGGAGCTCCGATGCGGCGACGCCACCCGGGAGGACCTCGCGGCGATCCTCGACGGGTCCGCCGTGGTGCGCCGGCTCCGGGAGGCCACGGTGGCCCGCAAGCCGTCGGTCCAGACGGACCCGCTCCGCTTCCTCACCGGCGGCGGCGACTGGGAGCACGCCTGGTGGGCCACCGGAGACCCGCTGGGTCCGGATCCCTACTACCCCATCGCGACGTCCCTGGTGCGCCGGGTCATGACCACGCTAGGCCGGGAGAAGGCGGCGCGCCGCAACGCCCGATCGGGCTACGACGCGCCGCTCGTGCTCCACGCGATGGGCGAGGGCGCCATCGCCTGCGGCACCGCCGACGGGGCCCTGGCCGAGGAGCCCGTCCTCACGCTGCACTCGAACTGCGTCCTCTCCTTCGACGTGGACCGCCCCCGCGCCAAGGTCCGGGAGTTCTACGGGGCCGCGGCGGAGGTCCCCCAGGCCGATCTCTGCTGCCCGACCAAGTACGCGGCGGAGGCGACCGATCACATCCCGAGCGACGTTCTCGACCGCTTCTACGGCTGCGGCTCGCCGATGGCCCGGGCGGGAATCCGTCCAGGGGAGACGGTGGTGGACCTCGGATCGGGCGCCGGGATCGACGTCTTCATCGCGGCCCGGCTGGTGGGGCCCGAGGGTCGCGCCATCGGGGTGGACATGACCGACCGCATGCTCGGGATCGCGCGGGAGAATGCGCCGCGCGTGGCGGAGTCCCTGGGCTACGACGTGGTCGAGTTCCGGGAGGGATTCCTCGAGCAGATCCCGGTGGCGGACCGCTCGGTGGACCTCGTCACCTCCAACTGCGTCATCAACCTCTCGCCGGACAAGCCGCGGGTATTCGAGGAGATTTGGCGGGTCCTGAAGGACCACGGCCGGATCGTGGTCTCGGACATCGTGAGCGAGCGGGAGGTGCCGCCCCACCTGAAGGTGAATCCCCAGCTCTGGGGGGAATGCCTGGTCGGGGCCCTGACCCAGGAGGCGTTTCTGGCGCAGCTCGAGCGGGCCGGCTTCTACGGTCTCACACTGATGCAGCGCACCTACTGGAAGGACGTCGAGGGGTACCCCTTCTTCTCGGTCACGGTGCAGGGATTCAAGCTCGAGAAGACGGCCGGGTGCGTCTTCGAAGGCCACCGCGCTGTGTACCTCGGGCCGGGCAAGGCGTTCCTGGACGAGGAGGGCCACCTCTTCCCGCGGAACGAGCCCTACCAGGTGTGCACCGATACCGTCGCCAAGCTGCGCCGTCCGCCGTATGAGGGCATGTTCGCCATCCTCGAGCCCGGGCCGGGCGCGGAGCAGGCGAGCTACGCCTGCTGCGGTCCGGCCGGAGACTGTTGTTGATGTCGGCTGCCCTGGTCCTCCTGGTCCTGCTGCTCGCAGCGGCCAACGGCGCCAACGACGTCTCCCGGGGCATCGCCACCCTGGTCGGGAGCGGGGTGGCCGGGTATCGCCGGGCCGTGCTCTGGGGGTCGCTCTGGACCGCGGCGGGTGGCGTCCTGGCGGCGTGGATCGCGACTGGCCTCGTCGCGACCTTTTCCGGCGCGGGTCTCCTCCTGGAGGCGCCCGCGGGCCCGGCGTTCCTCACGGCCGTCGCGGCGGGCGCGATCGGTTGGCTCCTCCTCGCCACCGTGACGGGCCTGCCGGTCTCCACCACCCACGCGCTCACCGGCGGGCTGATCGGCGCCGGCCTTGCGATACAGGGCCCGGGCGGCGTGGCCTGGGGCGCCGTGGGGGCGAAGTTCGCCCTCCCCCTCGCGGTGTCCCCATTCCTGGCGCTGGGGCTGATGGCGGTCGCCTTCCCTGCGGTGCAGTGGACGTCGCGGCGGCTCACCCGGTACTGCGTCTGCGTGGAGCGCGTGGAGCTCGTCGCCCTGGGCCCCGCCGCAGCGCTGAGCGGTCCGCCGGACACCGCGGCACGATTGGTCGCGGGCCGGGACTGCCCGCCGGAGGTGGTCTCGCGGATCGGTGCGGTGGACGCGCTCCACTGGGTCACCGCGGGGCTCACCAGCTTCTTCCGAGGGGTCAACGACGCGCCCAAGATCCTGGCCCTCGGCGTGGCGGCCTGGGCCTCCGCCGGGCTCGCTCTCGGACACCTCTACCTGCTCGTGGGGCTCGCCATGGGCCTGGGCAGCCTGGTGGGCGGGCTGCGGGTCACCGAGACGCTGGCCCACCGGGTGACCGCGATGACGCCGGAGCAGGGGTTCGGAGCGAACCTGGTGACCTCGGTCCTGGTCGGCACCGCCTCCCGCTTGGGCCTGCCGGTGTCCACCACCCACTTGAGCTCGAGTGCCATCATCGGGCTGGGGGTCCACACGCGGTCCACCCGGTGGGGGACCGTGCGCGAGATGCTGCTGGGCTGGGTGGTGACGATTCCGGTGGCGGGGGCGCTGGGCGCGGGCGCGTATGCGCTCCTGACGCAGATCTCAGGATAGCCCCGAGCCCGAAACGCCGAGGGGCCGGTCACGGCAGTGGCCGGCCCCTCGGCGTCGGCGAGCCGTCAGGGCGAGGCGGCGATGCTCAGCGTGAAATTGGCCGCGGCCTGCTGCGCGTACGAGGTCCGCGCACTGGCCTGCTCGACCACGGCCGCGTACCGCGCCACATCCCGAGTGTCGGGCACGTGGAGCCGGACGACGGCGCCGGGTAGGATGGTGCCGGTCACGATGACCCGCACGCTGGTGGGGCCCGTCCCCGCGCTGAAGACGCGGTACCCCGACGCGGCCTCGACCGCGTCCACCGGGCCCCCCGTCACCCGCAGCATGAGCGCACCCCCGTCGTTGACGCCCGTCGCGACGCTCACGGTGAGCACCCCGGCGACCGGGCCGCTGCCCCCTCCCCCGTCGCCCCCACATCCGGTGGCCAAGACGGCCGCCAGCACCGCTCCCGCCGCGACAGCTCGTTGCATGCGCATCATCGCTCCAATCGACCGGTCGAATCCGAGGGCTGGGCCGCGGCCTGGCGCTGGAGGATCCGCTGCATCAGCTGCGGCGAGGCCGAGGCGCCGCTCCGATCCACCAGGGCGAGGAAGTCGCCCAGGTCGAAGACGCCGTTCCGGTTGCCGACGTCGTCCAGGTAGGTCTTCTGCTGGGCCGTCAGGGTCGGGGTTCCCAGCATCTCGCTCACCGCATCGGGGAAGGCCACGGCGACCGACGCGGTGAAGGTGGCCGTCAGGGACTAGGGCCGTCCCATGGGCAGGACCACCGAGCTCGCGCTCGTCGTGGTGTCGCCGCTCCAGCCGGCGAAGACGCTCCCCCCGAGCGCCGTCGCGGTGAGCGTGACCGGCGTGCCCTGGCTCACGAAGATGCCGAGCGACGGCGTGCCGGGGGCGCTCGCGGTCACGCCCCCCGCCCCGCTGCCCGCCGTGAAGGTCCGCACTTCATGCTGGACCTCGAACGCGGCGGTCACCGTATCCGGTGCCGCGGCGGAGGACACGATCGAGTGCGTGCGTGACAGCCCGTCGCTCCACCCGGCGAAGAGGAACCGGGTCCGGGCGAGCCCCGAGGCCTGGACGCTGTCTACGGTCAGAGCCAGCGTCTCGCCCGGGGGCACCACGTCCTCGAAGCGCGCGTGGAGGGCCCCGTTGACCCGCACCTGCGGGCCGGGCACGCTCGGCGCTACGACCGTGTTCCCCCGCTTGGTGAAGCGGAAGACGATGTCCTGGCTGGGCTCCAGATAGATGGAGTCGATCGTCACGCCCATCGCGTTCCCGGCGTTGGTCCGGAGCGCGGGGGACGAGGTCGCCGAGAGCCGTCGGTTCACCGTCGCGCCGGGATAGGGATCGCCGATGTCTCCACGGTCGTTGGCCCCCGGGGTGCGGAGCTCGTTCAGGCCGTCCGCCTGGTAGAGCGCGACCGCGTGGGTGTCGCCGGCGTTCACCGTGTTGCTGAACAGGGTCGCGCCGAGGATCGCCTGGTCGATGTGCCAGACCAGCAGGCCGGGCGCCTTCGGGCGCGAGAAGGCGCTCCCCATCATCGCGCTGTCGCTCTCGATCGGCTGACGGTTCTCCAGCAGGAGGTGCTGAGTCGGCACCGGAGTCTGGACCAGGAGCACCGTGTCCCAGGTGGCGACCGGCGGCAAACGAACCGTCCCGCTCGCATCGAGCGCGCGCACCCCGACCCACCCCAGCTCGACCAACGACCACGCCTCCATCCGAGCCGGGCTGTACGGACGGGCCCAGTTGCCGCTCCCCATGAGCCCCCATTCGCCGATGCCTTCGGTGTCCTTGGCCCCGGTATCGTAGAGATCGGGCAGCCCGAAGGCGTGCCCCGTCTCGTGCGCCACCGTGCCGATCGGCATCAGCTGTCCGTCGGTGCACCCGCCGTTGCCGCCCACCGCGCTCTGAATCGTGTAGTCGCGGACCTTGATGAAGCCGCCCCTTGTGGACGGCGTCTTGGTCACGAAGGGCGAGCCGCCGTTGAGCGCGCTGATCACCCAGCGGTGCGCCCAGATGTTCCGGTTGCTGCTGGTGGGGCCGCAGGCCCCGTCCTTCTTCGGCTGCAGGAAGGTGACGAAGTCCACGAAGCCGTCGTCGTCCGCCGAGTTGGGAACGCCGTCGGGCCCGTCGTTGTCGAAGGCCGCCCAGACGGTGAGCGAGTCGGCGCCGCCGGACACCGCGGTGAGCGCCTCCACCAACAGCTCCGCGAAGCGGCTGGACACGCCGCTCGGCAGCGGGTTGGCGCAGGCGGCGGTGACCCCGATCCCGTTGCACCCATCCTCGTAGTACGCGTCGGTATTCACCGCGTTGACCCAGGGGAACACCGTTCCGCCCATCGTGATGTTCCCGTTGGACAGCTCCTGGTAATACGTCGTCAGGCTGTACGGACGGCCCACCGGGACGGAGGCGAAAAGCAGCGATTGGTAGTCGGCCTGGGGGAACGGCGCCGGCGCATTGGAGAAGCGGACCGGGACCACCGGGACCGACACGGTGCCCGCCACCCGGTTGCCCGCCTGGGGCCCCCCCGGCGCGTTCAGGGCGGCGATCGCCCCGGCGGCCAGCATCTGCCGGCGCGCGGCGCGCACCTCCCGCGCCCGCCGGCGCCAGGCGCCGTCCGGGCTGAAGTCGAAGCCCGGCACCTCGAAGCGCCCGGGCTCCGCCTTGGGGTACTGGGCGGTGGCCTCCGGCACCTCGCCGAGGAGGAGGGCGCCGAGGAGAATCATCAACGATCGGGTGACAGTTCGCATGTGGTCCCACGTTGAAGGATCGGCAAACCCCGCTCGGCCATTAGCGGGGTCCGCCGCAAGCGATGGGCCACATCGGTGACGGACATCTGGCCGCGGCAGGGTGGGTGGGAGAC
>JBFIUJ010000176.1:0-6515 GCA_041607595.1 Gemmatimonadales bacterium
CCGGGCTCGGGTTCAGGCCCAGCCGGTCGAGCAGCGCCAGGTAGTCCCCCACGTCGAGCCGTCCGTTCCGGTTGCCCGCCAGGTCCAGCGCGCCGCGCTGCTCCGGGCTGAGGCGCGGCGTCCCCAGCAGCTCGTCCGCCGCGAGCTCGGCGCTCGGGGCGACGACGAAGCCGACCGTGACGCCGAGGGCGGCGCTCACGGTCACCGTGCAGGTCGGCAGGCTGGGGCACCCCTGCCGGTCCCAGCCGGCGAAGAGCGACCCGGAGGCCGGCGCCACGGTCAGCGTCACCGACGTCCCGGCGAGGTAGGCCGCGCTGCAGCCGGTGGCCTGGGCCACGCCGGCGACGATCGTGCAGCCGATGCCGGGGGCGAGTCCCGCTTGGCTGGTCACGACCCCGCTGCCCGTCCCCTGCCCCGCCACCGTCAGCACGTGGGTAGCGCCGAACCCGGCGGTGACGGTCCGCGCCTGGTCCACCGTGAGCGCGCAGGGGTTCTGAAGGGCGCAGCCGGCTCCACTCCAGCCGGTGAACGCCGAGAACGTGTCCGGCGCCGCGGCCAGGATCACCGTGGTGCCGAGGGGGTAGGTGCCGCTGCAGCCCGACGGGGGCGCGACACCGCCGCTGATCGTGCAGTCGATCGGCGGGGCCAGGCCCGGCTGGCTCGTCACTCGGCCGCCTCCGGCCCCGCCGCCCGCCACGGTGAGCGCCGCGGACACGGGACCCTGATAGGTGGCCGTCAGGCTCAGATCCGCGTAGGCGATCGAGCCGAACAGCATCACGTGCCAGTCGCCCGCGGCCGGGCTGAGCAGAGTGCAGCTGTCCGCGTTCGACGGGAGGACCGAGATGCAGTCGTGGTCCGCCAGTCCCGGGAGCCGACCCCGGCGGACCACGATGTCCGCGTCACCGGTGCCGCCGCTCGTCGTCACGTCGAGCTGTCCGGACCCGGCCGGCACGCTCAGCTTGAAGTAGCTGCCGCTCCCTGTTCCGCCCGAGAGCCCGGCGAGGGCCACCCCGTTCTCGAGCGCGGTCACGATCGGCGGGGCCACCGCGATCCGCTCGGAGAGCACCGGGAGGATCTCCGGCGAGGTGAAGCGGAGCACGTGGTCGCCTTCGCCGAAGATCGTGAGGCCGTCGAAGGTCGCGAGCCCGGTGCCGTCGGTGGCGACGATCGGGTTCACCGCGATCAAGTTGCCGGTGCCGCCGGCCAGCTCCACCGTCACTTCTACGCCTCCCTGAGCGATCGGGACGTCGTTCGCGTCCCGGAGCTGGACGGTCGGCTGGGTCGCCATCGTGGCGCCGGACACCGCCCCGCCCGGCTGGCGGGTGACGGAGAACTTCCGCTGGGCGCCGAGATCGGTCGTTGCACTGAGGGTGACGTTGGTGAACGCGGTGAACGCCCGGAGCATCACGTACCAGTCGCCGGCCGCGGGCGAGGGGAAGGTGCAGGTCTCGTTGCTGCCGGCGAAGAACGGCCGGCAGTCGAACGTGTTCAAGGTCGGCACCTGGCCCCGGCGGACGTAGAGGTCGGCGTCCTCGGCGTTCGAGCCGCGGATGGTGACGTCGAGATGGGTCTGGCCCGCGGGGACCGTCAGCACGAAGTACGAGACGACGCCGGTCCCCTGGCTCAGTCCCGTGACCGCCACGCCGTTCTGCAGCGCTGTCACCGTGCCGGGCGCGACGTCGAACGGGGCGGACGAGACCGCCGGCAGGCCGGGCGCGCTGAACTGGAGGGTGTGGATGCCGCTTCCGGTGATGGCCAGGTCGGGGAAGGTCGCGACGCCCCCGGCGTTCGTCACCGCGGTGGTGCCGCCCGCCTGCCCGGCGAGCGCGCGCTTCCGGCCGACCCCATCCACCTCGACCGGGGGGACGACCGACAGCTGGCCGCCGCCGCTCGCGATCGAGGCGGTCACGACGACGCCGGCCTGCCCCACCGGCTGGTTGCCGGCGTCCCGGAGCCGCACCACCGGCTGGATCCCGAACGCGCCGCCGGAGACGGCCCCGCCGGGCTGCTGGGTGATCGCCAGCTGGGCCGGCGCCGTCGCCGGCGCGAGCAGGAGGCTCACGGTGTTGAGCGCGTCCACCCGGCCCGCGCCGAAGAACCGGTCGGGCCCCGGCTCCCCGCGGTCGACCGCGCCGTCGCGGAGCAGCTCCCGGACCCGCGCGGGAGTGGTCGCCGGGCGGTGGGCCAGGATCAGTGCCACCAGCCCCGCGACGTGCGGCGTCGACATCGACGTGCCGCTGAAGAAGTCGTAGGCGTCGTTCGGCACCGTGCTCGGCACCGACACCCCGGGCGCCGACACCTCGACCTCCGGACCGAAGTTGGAGTCCGAGGCCCGGTTGTCGCTGCCGTCCGTGGCGGCGACCGCGATCACCTCGGCGTAGGCAGCGGGGAAGCGCACATCGTCCGCTTCGTTGCCGACCGCCGCGACGAGCACCAGTCCCCCGGCGGCCGCGGCGGCGATCGCCTCCTGCTCGGCCGGGTTGTGTGGGCCGCCTAGGCTCATGCTAACGACCTGCATCCCGTTCGCCATGGTCCACTGGAGCGCGCCGATGAGGTCGGACACGTTGATCGCGCAGGTAGGCGAGCCGTTGGCCACGCCGGGGTGGGCGACCTTCACCATGTAGAGGAGGGCCTCGGGCGCGACCCCGACGACCCCCAGGTCGTTGCCGCGCCTGGCGCCGACGGTGCCGGAGACGTGGGTCCCGTGCCCCTTGCAGACGACGATGTCGTCGTCCCAGGCGGCGGGGTCCGCGCTTCCGCTCCCCACGTCGTAGCCGCCGGCGAAGACAAGGTCCTGGTGGTCGAAGTCACCGCCGGTGTCCAGGATCGCCACCTTCACCCCCTCCCCGTAGCTCGCGGGGTTGGTGAGGGCCCAGGCCTGGGGCGCGCGGATCAGGCTCACGCCGTAGGGGATGGTTTCGATCGCCCGCCGGAACGGGGCGCCGTCGCGACGGATCCGGTCGGTCAGCTCCAGCTCGTGGTCCGGGACGACGTACTCGACATTGGGATGGGAGAGCAGGCGGGTGAGGAGGGCCGTGTCCACCCTGGCCGAGAGGGCCGTGATGATCTCGAACTCGCGCGACACCCTGACGCCCAGGGAGCGGAGGTCGGTGGCGATCGCGGCCTGGGTGAGGCGGTCCAGGGCGCGGACGCCGGGCGCCGGCATGCCCTTCCTCCCCGGCGCCGGCCGGAGCCCGATGATCACCCGGCCTTCGAGTCCGGCCACCTCGCTCGCCAGGCGGGCCAGGCCCTGAGCGTCCTGGGCGGCCGCCGGTCCGGCGCCGGCTCCGCCCCAGGCGAGCGCGCCGAACGCCAGGAGCGCGACCAGCTTGCTATCTCGCAGGATCATGCGACTCCTCGGCAGGCATCCTGCCCCACCGTCGGGGTACGGACACGATTTCGTGGCAAATGCTCGGCTGGGCGACGGGCGGGCCGCCTGCATGGGCGACGTCCGGCCCCGGTCTCGTCCACACCATTGTTCTGCCGGGGGGCCGGAGAAGTCAATCGGGGGCCCCGCGTGGACGCGTGGGGTTGCAGGCCGCGACGCGGCGCGCGGCGGGAGGTGCCGGCCGGTCCTTCTCCATTTGCTCCCTCTGGAGGCGTGGGGTCATGCAGAGCGCGCCGGCTCGCTCTTCGACTGCGCGGCCAGCTCCACGGCGCTGAGGGACACGAGCCCCGCCACGAGCGCCCAGAGAAACACCCGGCCCCGGAGCGGCAGGTCGAGCCCGCCGGCGATCAGCCACCCTGCCAGTCCGACCCCACCCGAGAGGTTGATGGCCACGGCGCCACCCAGACCGAGCCCGGTCGTCGAGCGGGATCGGGTGCGGAGCTCCAGCAACAGGGCCAAACCGATGCCGAAGAGGACGGCCCCGAGGATGCTGGCATAGAAGGCAGGCGCGACGTCCGGGATGCCCAACGCGCGGACCAGCGTGCTCGGGAACCAGACCAGGCCCACGCCGAGCGTAAGGTTGAGGAGGGCGTCGACGAACAAGAGATGAGATCGCATGGGGCCTCCGTACAGGACTGGCGAACCGTGGCGCACCACGACTCGGCCTCTCGGGCCGCCATGGACGCCCCTCACACTTCGAGATCCATGACCTTGAGCTCCGCGACGTCGGCCTTGAGCGCCGTGCCGACCGGCACGTGGGCCGGGTGGGCCAGGTACTCGGGCAACGCATCGCCGTTCGGCAGCGTCACCACGATGCCGTGGGTCAGCCCGCCGGCCCGGTCCGACTGATTGGCACCGCACTGGAGATCGAGGACGACGGGGACCTTGTCTACGAGGCTGCGACACGCCGCGAGGTGCTGCTCGATGCGGTCTTGGCCGACCTCCGGGTTGAAGCGGAACCACGCGATGTGGAGAAGCGGCATTCGATCTCCCTTGGTAGAGGCCGCGACCTGTGGGCTCCCGGCTAGCTCTCACCCTAAGACCTGACGATCGGACCGCAAGCCCAATCGTCCGAGCGCCGGCGCTGAGCGGGCCGAGGCACGCGATCCGCGGCTCGGCCACATGGCCTCGTCCGCCGGCGGATGGTAGACTCCCGGCGTGCCGGCGCGTTTCCGCACTCGAGGGGAGGTCAGTCCGCATGACCGATATCGTCGTCGTGGTCACCGGCGCCAGCGGCGGGATCGGCGCGGCGCTGGCCGAGCGGGTGGCCGGGCGCGGAGCCGCTGTGGCGCTGGTCGCCAGGCGGGAGGAGGCGCTGCGGGCGGTGGCCGCCCGGTGCGGCCCGCGGGCTCTCGCCCTCGTCGCGGACGCGACCGACCGGAGGGCGGTGCGCCGGGTGGTCGCCGAGACGATCGGGCGGTTCGGCCGGATCGACGTCTGGGTGAACAACGTCGGCCGAGGGATCACCCGAAACCCCTCGGAGCTGACCGACGAGGACATCGCCGAGATCATGCGGGTCAACGTGCTGTCGGCGCTCTACGGGATGCAGGAGGTCCTGCCCCACTTCCAGGAGCGCGGCGAGGGCCACATCATCAACGTCTCTTCGATGCTGGGCCGGATCCCGAGCGCGACCTTCCGGTCGGCCTACAACGGGGCGAAGCACTTCCTGAACGCGCTCACCGCCAACTTCCGGGACGAGGTGCAGGCGACCCACCCGGGGATCCAGGTGTCGCTGATCTCCCCGGGGGTGGTGCGGACCGAGTTCGGCCGGAACGCCCTGCACGGGGGTCCGGATTCGCGGGAGCTGCCCTACTCCCAGAGCGCCGAGGAGGTGGCGGCCGTGATCGCGGAGGTCATCGACACGCGCGCGCCCGACGTCTACACCCGGGCCGGCAGCCGGGAGCGCATCGTGGCGTATTACGCCGCGACGGGGGAGGATCCCGGTGGGGAGGCCGGGTAGGCGTCCGGAGCGGCGGCCACCATGCTGACGCCACTGGCCCTGGCTCGAATGGACGGCATGCGAGGGCACTCAATCGAGTCCGCCCCAGAGCGGCCAGAGCAGCGCGAGGAGGCCGAGGGCGACGAAGGGTGCCGCCCCGATCAGTATCCCGAGCGATTCTCGATCGCCGAGGCGAATCGAATCCACCTCGGCGAGCGGCAGCCAGACGCGACAGGAGTCGCAGGTGAGGGGTCGCCAGTAGGGGATTCCCGAGATGCTGTCACCGGACATGTGCACCGCATGCCACTCGAATCGGGCCGAGTCCGTCCAGACCTTCACTTGCTGGCGCGCGTGGATGGGCGCCGTAGGCGGGATCCCCCTGCGGGACCAGGTCGTGCAGCCGAAGATCAGGAGTGCGCAGAGGGCGAGCGCTGGGCGGGGGTGGGATCGTCGCAGAATGGACACGAGTCCGCCTAGACGGGAGTCGGCGGACAAGGTGTCGTTCCGGCGTCCCTTGGCCGTGACCTCTTAGGCGGCCGCGCTTCGGACGGACGTGCGCAGAGCTAGGATCTAGCGTCCGCGAGAGCCTCCAGCCTGCGCCGCGGCTCCTTCCGCCGGGAGGTCGGAGTTCCACGCGTCGGCGACGGTCAGCCACCTGCCGTCGGGCTGCTTGCGGAACACGATCAGGATCTTCCCCGTATCGCCGACCGGAGCGGCGCCCGGCGGCGCCACCGTGACGCTCCACGCGGCGCGCATGTACGCGATCTCGCCGTCCCCCTCCAGGCTCACCATCCGGAAGTCGAACGCGGTCATCGTGGGCAGCTCGTCCAGCGCCTCGCGGATCGCCGCGCGCCCCTCGATCGCCGGGGCGTGCGGCGGCATGCGCACGGCGTCCGGCGCGAACCGCTCCGCCAGGGTGGCCCAGTCGCGGGCCAGCACGATCGCGGCGTCCCCCTCGGCGATCGCGCGCAGCGCCGCGACGTCGTCGGCCGAGAGGGTGCCTCGCTGGGCGGCCCCGGGCGCGCATGCTGCGGCAAAGACCAGGGCGCCGATCGTGAGCATGGTGCGGGGACCGTTCATGGTGCTCTCCTGGGCGATGCATCGGCGGCCGGGCCCGGGCCGCGGGGGGGCTCAGGTGGGTTACACCCAACTGCGCGTTTGGGGAGCCCTTCGCCCGAGTCTAGGGGC
>JBFIUJ010000177.1:0-6507 GCA_041607595.1 Gemmatimonadales bacterium
CCGCGGCCCCCCCCGACGGTGGGCCCGCATCTCTTACCTACCGGGTTGGTCGGGCGCTGAGAAGCTGACGCCGACGACCACCGGGACGAAGGTCGTGCTGCTGCCCTCGCTGAACACGTTGTGGAACCGCCCCTCGACGAAGAGCCGCCCGGCGAACTTGATGCCGGCGCCGCCGTTCACGCCGATGTCCGACTCGGTGGCGCTCCCGCTGCCGATGCCGGGGATGGTGATATCGACCTTCACGCTGTAGTAGCCGAGGCCGCCGATGACGTAGACCTTGGTCGGGCTCGCGGCGCCGAACTCATACACGACGTTGGCGGTGCCACCGATGATCTGGAAGTTCCCATCCGCGCCGTCGATGCTGTGGCGCTGGAAGAACCCGTCGCCCCGGAGGGAGATCGGCGCGTTGGCCAGCTTGAGCGTGACGTGGCCCTGGCCGAGGAAGCCGAGCTTCGCCGCATCACCGAAGTCACCGAGGGGAAGAGCCACACCACCAGAGACGCCGAACTTGATGGGCGTCTGGGCGTGGGCAGGCGCGGCCGCCATGCCCAGGAGCGCCACGAAAGCCAGGCCAGCCAGAAGACGAGTCGAACGCATAGATACTCCGATTCACGGGTGGAGCGTCGAGCCGCACTTGGGCCCGACATCGGTCCGGCGGGACCATCCTCGCCGGTCGGGCATAATAGTAAAACACCCCCGCCAACTTGTATACAGGCAGTACAAACCGACTATTCTGGTCGGCTTCACGATCTTCCTAGCCGCTGACGGGACAGTGACTTAAGGCCCCGGTGGCCCCCCACGGAGATACCCCTCGAGGAGCCCATCCTCCAGGATCTCCCGGGCTCGGACCAGGCGGACCCCCTCGTCTCCCCAGTCGCGCAGCAGGTGCTCGGCCCGATCGGGGTCGATGGCCCGCGCCGCATCGGTGACGAAGTAGAGCCTGGTCTGGGGGCGGTGCCGCAGGAGGCCCTCGACCGCGTACTTGTCGCAGACGTCCAGCGCGACGCCGTAGAGGACGATGACCTCTGGGTCCAGCACGCGCAGCACCGTGTCCACGTTGGCGTTGGTGAAGACGTCGAACCAGTGCTTGTGGAAGAGCACGTCGCCGGAGTGGGCCTGGACCGTATGGGCGAGGGCCTCCGGATCCCGCGGCTCGGGCTCGATCACCAGCGCGTCTCGGAGCGCGGTCTCGGGGATCTTCCGCTGCCCGGGGGTGCCCCGCATGCAGTGCGGGGGGAAGGTGGTCACGAAGTCGGGCGAGTCGCTCAGCTCCCGATGCCCGGGCACGTGGTCGTCCGCGCTCGCGACGATGCGGATCCCCCTGCGGCGGGCGTAGTCGGTCAGGGCGGCCAGGGTCGAGCGGATGTCCTCGCTTCCGGGGACGTAGAGCTTGCCCTCGGCGCTGATGAAGTCGTGCTGGGTGTCGACGTCCCAGAAGATCAGGCGGGTCATCGAGTCGAGAGCCGAGAGTCGAGGGTCGAGGGTCGAGTGACGAGAGGGTGGGCGATCATTCGACGCGCTCCAGGCGGGGGTTTGGACGATAGCCGCGGCCAACCTTGGCGCAGGGGCGGCCGTCGGCCTCGACGACGTCGGCGGTGAAGTCGAACCGCCCTTGGAAGAGGGAAGACCCGACGCCGTAGGCATCCACCGGCACGCCCTCCGACTCGAACTCGCGGATCTTCTCGACCGTGAACCCGCCGGAGACGACGATCTTGACCAACGGGAACCCGGCCTCGTCGAGGGCCCGGCGGACGTTCCAGACCAGCTGCGGGCACACCCCAGTGGGCTTGAATCTGCCCATCTGCCCGACGACGGAGCAGTCCACCATCATCTCGCTGGTATCGATCCGGACACCATAGAGGCGGCTCCCGAGCGCCCGGGCCGCGGCGAGCGAGGTGCCGACGCAGTCGTTCTCGAAATCCACCAGCGTGACCACCCCGACGTCGGCCGGGACGTACTCGGCGAACTTGAGGGTCGCCCGGACGGTGTCGCCCCCGTACGCGGCGATCAGCGCGTGGGGGACGGTGCCGACGCCCTCGCTCCCCCACCAGCTGGCCTGCGCGTCGGTGGAGACGCCGATGGCTCCGGCGATGTGGGCCGCGTAGCCGTCGCCGGTCTGCACCAGCCAGTGGTCGTGCCGGGCAGGAAAGAACATGACCTGCTTCGGCGCCGCCGCGGCCACGACGCGCCTCGTGTTGGTCCCGACCTTGGTCCGGCGCGCCAGCACCCCGAGGTAGAGCGTCTCCAGGTGGGCGAAGGCGTCGTAGGGGCCTTCGATCAGGAGGACGGTCTCCCACGGCTCGACTTCATCCCCGTCGTAGAGCGCCCGGACTTCGAGCTCGCTCCAGTCGGAGGCGCAGAGCTTCAGGATGGCGATGGTCTCGTCCACGCCGCCCAGGAAGGCGTGCTGCTTCCCGAAGACCTGCATCGTCACCCGGGGCCGATGGCCGTCGGCCAGCAGGATCTCCCGAGCCCGGACGAAGTATTTGTCCGAGTAGTACCCGGACTTCATCTTCTCCACCGGCAGGTGGAAGATGTCCGGGTCCAGGCGGGCGCGGCGCGGTGCGGTCATATGGGGCGGCCGTCGGCGGGACCGCCGAAGTGGTTGGTCTTCAGGGCCGCGAGCATGGCCCGCAGCCGCCGGGCGTGGCGGGAGCCGGGATGGCGGTCCACCAGGCGGCGGAGCTCGGCCATGGCGCGCCCGGGGTCCTGCAGCCGGAAGTCGTAGAGATCCACCAGCGCCAGGCCCACCCGGAGGTCGTCCTCGGCGGCGAGGCCGGCGTTCCCCTACCGCAGGCTCTCCAGCTCCGCGGCGGCCGCGCCCGGAACGCCGAGCGGCCCGGCCAGCAAAGCCGCTCGACGCAGGGTCGCCTCCACCCGGTGGCGCGGGTCGCCGGCGCGCTCGCGGTAGGCCTCCGCGGCCGCCTCGTGGTGGCCTCGGGCCACGAGCGTCTCGATCGAGGAGTAGCCGCCACCGGCGCGGACGAGTCCCACGTCCATGAGGGCCCTCGCGGTGAAGTCGGTGAGCGGCTCCAGCAGTCCTCCGAAGAGCGCCGAGAGGAGCCCGTAGATGGCCCAGAAGGTGCCCGCCAACAGGAGGCCCCGGCGATCGCCGGCGACGACGGCCACCACGACCGCCACCGCCGTGCCGGCGAGCAGGAACGCGCCTGCCACCAGGCGCAGCGCCCGCAGGGGCTCGGGCCCGACCTGGGCGCGTCGCTCCAGTCGCCGAAAGAAGCCATCCTGGGTCAAGCGCAGAAGTTAGGCCGCCCACGGAGGCGCGGCAAGTTGACAGGACGCCGCGAGCGCCTCTAAATACCCCCGTTCCCGCGCGTCCCCTCCGGCACCCCGAGCATCTGGAGCCAGCCCGTGACCGACCCGATGACCCGTCGGACCTTCCTCGGGGCCAGTGGCGCCGCCGTCGCGGCGGCCCAGACGCCGTTCTCCACGTTCGGCGCTCCGGCGGTCCATCTGCGTGGCGCGGCCCGTCCGGCGGCGGTGAGCTCCCGCAACGGGCTGCGGGCCGTGGCGCGTGCGGTGGAGCTGATGCAGCGGGGCGTGGACACGCTCGACGCCGCCGTCGAGGGGGTGAAGATCCAGGAGCTCGACCCCGCGGACACGTCGGTCGGCTACGGTGGGCTGCCCAACGAGGCCGGTGTGGTGCAGCTCGACGCCTCCTGCATGCATGGCCCCACGAAGCGGGCCGGCGCGGTCGGCGCGCTCGAGGGGATCAAGACGCCGAGCGAGGTAGCCCGGCTGGTGCTCAGGTACACCAATCACATCCTGCTCGTGGGCGAAGGCGCAAAGCGTTTTGCCCTGTCGTACGGATTCAAGGAGGAGGAGCTGCTCACCCTCGAATCCCGGCAGCAGTGGCTGGCCTGGCGGGCCAACCGCGGCGCCGAGGACGACTGGCTGGACGTCCCGGAGGACGAGCCGCTGGTGGCCCGTCCGACCGGCACGATCAACCTCAACGTGGTGAACGCGGCGGGGGACATCTCCTCGGTCACGACGACCAGCGGTCTCGCCTGGAAGCTCCCCGGCCGGGTGGGCGACTCGCCGATCGTCGGGGCCGGGCAGTACACCGACAACGAGATCGGCGCCGCCGGCTCCACCGGGCGGGGCGAGTCCAACATCATGGTGTGCGGAGGGTTCCTGACGGTCGAGCTGATGCGGCGCGGCCTCGCGCCGGCGGACGCCTGCCTCGAGACGCTGCGACGGGTGATGGCGATGACCCCCGCGCGGCTGATCGGCCCGACCGGCAAGCCCCGCTTCAACCTGACCTTCTACGCTGTGAACAAGCGGGGCGACGTCGGCGCCGCGTCCCTCTACCCGGCGCAGTACGCGGCCCACGACGGCCGAGCCGCCGGCGTTCGGGACACCGCCGCCCTGTACGAGCGCTGATGCGGGCCCTCGTCGCCGCGGTGCTGGGCCTGGCCGCCGCCGCTCCCCTGGCCGGCCAGAGCGCGCAGCCCTGGAAGGACAGCTTCTTCCCCTACATCCTGGGCTCGGCGAACGACTTCCCGCTGCTCGCCGCCCGAGTCGAGTATCGCCGGCAGGCGGACTACTTCGCCCCCTACATCGACGACGGACGGCTCGCGCTGGACGCGGGCATCAGCACGCGGGGCAGCCGCTTCGTGACCGTGGCGTTCGAGGCGCCGGGGCTCTGGTCCGGCTGGCGGCTGCACGCCGAGGCCACGGCCAACCGCGAGGCGCGCTTCGGATTCTACGGCATCGGGAACGGTACCGAGTTCGACCCAGCGCTCGTGACCGACGATCAGCCCTTCTATTACCGCGTGCGGCGCACCCGCTATGCCACCCAGACGGAAGTCTCTCGCCGGCTGCAGGGGCCGCTCCGATTGGCCGTGTCCGGCGGGGTGGCGCATACCCGCTTCACCGACCTCCCCGACGGCACGCTCTTCACCGACCTCATCGGGTCGGTGGACGAGGACACCGACCTGACCGGGCGGCTGGCCCTGGTCTACGACTCGCGGGACAAGGAGTACAACACCTCCCGGGGCCTGCTGCTCGAGGCCGGCGGACTCGTGGGCTCCGGCGGCGACGGCTACCGGCGGCTCTACGCCGTGCTGCGCGGGTATCTCACGATCCGGGAGGGGACCGTCGCCGCGGTGCGGCTGGCCGGGGCGGGCAGCGGCGGGACGCCGCCGCTCAACGCCCGGTTCGATCTGCAGACGTGGGAGCGGACGATCAGCGGCTACGGCGGGGAGTTCACCAATCGGGGGCTCGAGCGCGGGCGCTTCGCGGGCGAGCACGTGCTATTCGCGAACGTCGAGCTGCGGCACGACATCCTCAATGCCGGAGACCTGGGCGCCTTGACCGCGTTCGGGTTCCTGGACGCGGGGCGGGTGTTCGAGGGGGAGTCCTTCCGGATCACGACCGACGACCTGCAGGTGAGCGCCGGCGGCGGCCTCGCGCTCCGGCTCCTGCGGGCCACCATCTTCACGTTCAACTTCAGCGGCGGGCCCGACGGCTTCAACTTCGTGACGGGGGCCGGCTGGATGTTCTAGGCCCGCCCGGCCGACTCAGGCGGCCAGCGCCTCCGGCAGCCCGGCGATGGCCAGCACTTCCCGCAGCGTGCTCTCGCCGCGATCGCGGGCATACCAGCGCCGGACCTGAGGGTAGAGCTCTTCCTTCGGCAGGATCTTCCGGTTGGCCATCACCCAGGCCTGCAGCTCGGTGGGCCTGGGTCCCCAGTGGCCCAGCTCCCGGAACTCCTCATCCAGGGCCACGACGATCGGGATCGAGCGCGAGCCGTTGGTGAGGTAACGGTCCATGACGGCCGGATGCTCGTCTCGCCGGAGGACCCGGAACTCGAGCCCGGGCGCCTGCTCGGCCCATCGGGCCAGCACGGGAATCGTGTTGGACGCATCGCCGCACCAATCTTCCACCAGCGCGAGCAGCCGGCGCTCCGGCGCCCTCCGTTCGGACCGCCACGGCGCGGTGGCCCACTCCGGAACGCGTGCCGTGCGATAGACCCCTTCCCAGAGCGGACAGTTCTCGGTGGACGCGCGGAAGAACTCCTCGTAGGTCATCGCCTTCGCCCACAGACTTCGAAAGTCCATCTCATCTCCCATCCGAGTCGAACGTCGCGATCACGTCTTCGCGCCGTCCTGACAACACCGAGGGCCCGGTCAGAGTTCCTCGATCCGCACGCCCCGGCGCCCCAGCTCCTCCACATATGGGCCGAAGGGCACCGCCTCGTCCGGAGTGGCGACGCCGCGCGAGGTGATCCGGCCGTCCACCTGCATGAGCCCGGTAATGGCCAGGGAGTACCCGGTGGTGCGCATCATCGCGCTGATCCCGCGGCCGGCGTCGAAGTGGTCGATGAGCTGCCAGCGGACGGAAACGGGCTTGCCTTTGCGGGTGCCGGAGACCTCGACCCGCAGCGCGACCAGGTCCTTCCCCTCGGGCTTGTAGAGCTTGGGCCGGACGGTGGCGATGAAGACGTCCCGCGGCACCACCTGCTGCCCCTTGACCTCGATCGGCCCC